>CAZJCO010000133.1:0-7695 GCA_964544375.1 uncultured Myxococcales bacterium | reverse complement strand
GCGGGTACGCGAGCGCATTGCCTCGCTGAGCCGGTCCGTACCCGAGGGTAGCCGGGAGTGGGACCTGCTCTACCAGCAGTACTCCGAAGAGCTTTCCCGGCGCCGATCCTGAGAAATTTCGCTCCCGGCCCCTTGACAACGGACCGGCCGTAGCTAAGCTTCGTTCGGTTCAGCCGGAGACGGGCCCCTCCAGGGTACCGTCGGCATTCAGGCAAACACTTCAGGAGGGCACAGGAGGCTAGCTGGAGATCATGAAAATTCGACCGTTACAGGACCGCATCATCGTCAAACGACTCGATGAGGAAGAAACGACCGCAGGCGGCATCATCATTCCCGACACCGCCAAGGAAAAACCGCAGGAAGGCAAGGTCATGGCCGTCGGCAAGGGAAAAGTGGCCGACGACGGCAAGGTGCACAAGCTCGACGTCAAGAAGGGCGATCGGGTGCTGTTCGGAAAGTACTCGGGAACCGAGGTGAACATCGAGGGTGGCGAGTATCTGATCATGCGCGAGGACGATGTCCTTGGCGTCCTCGAAGCCTGACGACGCCTAACAACCTTAATAGCGACAGGAGATTTCAACCATGGCGAAAATCGTCAATTTCGATCAAGAAGCAAGAAACAAATTACTCAGCGGCGTGAAGACCCTCGCCGACGCGGTCACCGTAACTCTTGGCCCGCGCGGCCGTAACGTCGTTCTCGAAAAATCTTGGGGCGCGCCGACCGTGACCAAGGACGGCGTTTCCGTCGCCAAGGAAATCGAGCTCGAGGACAAGTTCGAGAACATGGGCGCTCAGATGGTGAAGGAAGTCGCCTCGAAGACTTCCGACGTCGCCGGTGACGGTACCACGACGGCGACCGTACTGGCGCGCGCAATCTTCACCGAAGGCGCCAAGCTCGTCGCTGCCGGCCACGATCCGATGTCGATCAAGCGCGGCATCGACCGCGGGGTCGAAGCGATCACCGGCGAGCTTCAAAAGATGTCCAAATCGACCAAGAGTCGAGAGGAGATCGCTCAGGTCGGCACGATCTCGGCCAACTCCGACGAGACGATCGGCACCATCATCGCCGAAGCGATGGACAAGGTCGGCAAAGAAGGCGTCATCACGGTCGAAGAGAACAAGGCACTGGAGACGACCCTCGAAGTCGTCGAAGGCATGCAGTTCGACCGCGGTTACCTGTCGCCCTACTTCGTCACCGACCCCGAGCGCATGACCTGCACGATCGAAGACGCGCTGATCCTGATTCACGAGAAGAAAATCTCGAACATGAAGGATTTGCTGCCGATCCTCGAGTCGATCGCCAAGCAGGGACGACCGTTCATCATCATCGCCGAGGACGTCGACGGCGAAGCGCTGGCGACCTTGGTCGTCAACAAGATCCGCGGCACGCTCAACTGCTGTGCGGTCAAGGCACCGGGTTTCGGCGACCGCCGCAAGGAGATGCTCAAGGACATCGCCATCCTCACCGGAGGCAAGGTGATCTCCGAAGAGCTCGGTCTCAAGCTCGAGAACGTCGGTGTCGGCGATCTCGGCCGCGCCAAGCGGGTCGTGATCGACAAGGACAACACCACGATCGTCGACGGCTCGGGGAAGAAGGCCGACATCGAAGGCCGTATCAAGACGATCCGCGCGCAGATCGAGGACACCACCTCGGATTACGACCGCGAGAAGCTGCAAGAGCGGCTGGCGAAGATCGTCGGCGGTGTTGCCGTGATCAAGGTCGGAGCGGCGACGGAAGTCGAGATGAAAGAAAAGAAAGCCCGCGTAGAAGATGCCCTGCACGCTACGCGCGCGGCGGTCGAGGAAGGAATCGTGCCCGGTGGCGGCGTCGCCTTGGTTCGCAGCGCGGCGAGCAGCCTCGACTCGGTCAAGTGCAGCGACGAAGAAGCCGTCGGCCTGCGTATCCTGCGCCGCTCCTGCGAAGAACCGGCCCGCTGGATCGCGTCGAACGCCGGCGAGGAAGCCTCCGTCGTGATCGATAAGATCAAGAACGGCAAGGGCGCTTTTGGCTTCAACGCCGCCTCGGCGACCTTCGAAGATCTGATGAAGGCCGGCATCATCGATCCCACCAAGGTCGTCCGCACGGCACTGCAAAATGCATCGTCGGTCGCCGGGCTGATGCTGACCACCGAAGCGTTGGTAGCGGAAAAACCGGAAGAAAAGAAAGACGCGGCGCCGCCGGCCATGCCGGGTGGCGGAATGCCGGGAATGATGTAAAAAGCGGCTAAAGCAAGCGACAATCGAGCGCCCCCTGGCCCCGGCGGCCGGGGGGCGCTTTGCATTCGATCAGGATAACCACGGACGAAGTAGGCCTTTTGCTGTTTACAAACGCTCCGAATAATGATCAATAAGGAAACGCATGGCAGTTCGAATCAGACTTGCAAGACGCGGGGGCAAAAAGCGGCCTTTCTATCGGGTCGTGGTGGCCGACGGCCGATCACCCCGGGACGGCAGAAACCTGGCTGAGATTGGAACCTACAATCCGCTGAAGGATCCGGTCGAGGTCCACCTCGATGCGGAGAAGGTCAGTTCATGGTTGAAGAAGGGCGCACTTCCCACCCCGACAGTGGCCGATCTGCTGAAGAAGGCCGGTCTGTCGATTTAGACCAAATCCAGGCTCAAAGCGTCGTCCTCAGGGACCTCCTCGAGTTCTTGGCACAAAACCTCGTTACGCATCCGGACGCGGTCGAGGTAACCGAAAACCTCCATGACGAGCAGTCGGTGCTACACCTGCGGGTGGACAAGACAGACCTCGGGCGGGTGATCGGCAAGCAAGGCCGAACAGCGAAGTCTCTGCGCACGATCCTCAACGCGGCCGCCTCTCGTGCCAATCGCAAAGTCGTCCTCGAAATCGTCGAAGACTGAGCGGGGCGGCCGCCGCGCGGCCCGCCCCGACGACACCGCTACCATCTTCGTCGGAAAAGTCCTCAAGCCGCACGGGCTGACGGGTGAACTGTCGGTCGCGATCGACGCCACCATCTGCGGCGTCATTCGGCCCGGCGGGGCTCTGCTCTTACGCGGCTCCGGGGATCATCGCCGTGAGGTGGTCGTCGCCGGCGTGCGGCCACACGCTGGCGGGCTCCTGCTCAAGTTCGACGGCATCGATAGCCGCGAGCAGGCCGACGACCTGCGGGGCTACCGTCTCGAGCTAGCGCGCACGGAGCTTCCGAGTACCGCTCCCGGAGAATACTACGACTTCGAGTTGATCGGCTTGCACGTGTCGACGACCGACGGCCGCGAATTAGGCCGCGTGGCCGAGCTTTTCGCCACCGGCGCCAACGACGTTTGCGTGGTCGAAGGAAAAGACGGTCGCCTGCTGCTGCCGATGTCCGACCGGGCGATCGAGAAGATCGACCGCCGCGAGGGCCGACTCGTAGTTCACCCCGACTCCTGGGTCGACTGCGAGACATGACCGGCCGAACCGAGAGTTCTGTGTTGATTCGCTTCGACGTCATCGGCTTGTTCCCGGAAACGGTTGCCTCGATGAGCGCCGCCGGTATCGTCGGCCGGGCCATCGAAAACGGCCTGGTCGCCGTCCACCTGCACCAGTTGTGTGACTATACCGGAGGCAGCCCGCACCCGGTCGATGACCGCCCCTACGGCGGCGGTCCGGGTATGGTCATGCGCTGTGAGCCGATCTACCGCGCGGTCGAAGATGTTCGCTCGAGGATGCCCTCACCGCACACCGTCCTCCTTTCTCCGCAGGGTATTCGGTTTTCCCAAGCAGTCGCGCGTCGCCTGTCGCGCGAGCGCTCGGTCCTGTTGTTCTGCGGGCGCTACGAAGGCATCGACGAACGCATCCGGCCTTTGTTCGACGAAGAGATCTCGCTCGGAGATTACGTCCTCAGTGGCGGTGAAATCGCTGCCGCCGCGCTGATTGACGCGACCGCGAGATTGCTGCCCGGCGTTCTCGGATCGGGAGAATCCGCTCGTGAGGAGTCCTTCAGCACCGACCTGCTCGAGTACCCGCAGTACACGCGCCCGGAACGGTTTCGTGAAATGGCCGTTCCCGGCATTCTGCTCTCGGGCAATCACGCCGCGGTCAAACGCTGGCGCACCGAGCAGGCTCGCGAACGGACCAAACGTCGGCGCCCGGACCTGAGCGGCCGCGACGAGCCGGAAGACGGCAATGTCTGACCTCTACGTCGCTCTCGTTCACTACCCGGTCTACGACAAACACGGCGCGATCGTCACCTCGTCGATCACGACGATCGACGTCCACGATATCGCACGCAGCTGCCGCACCTACGGCGTACGGACCTTCTACGTCGTCACGCCGGTGGACGCCTTGCGCGGGCTAGCCGGCAAAATTCTCCAGCATTGGAAGACCGGTCACGGCAGCACCTACAATCCGAACCGCAGCGAGGCTCTCGGAATCGTCAGCCTGCGCCGCAGCGTCGACGAGGTCCTGATCGACGTCGAGGCCGCCAGCGGCGAGCTGCCGGTGGTCGTCGCCACCAGCGCACAAGCGGGCGCCGAAAGCACCGATTTTACGGCCTTGAAGACCAAAATGGCGGCCGCTACGCACCCCTACCTGCTGCTCTTGGGCACCGGATGGGGGCTTGCCGAGGAAATCCTTGCCGCCGCCGACCACCGGCTTGCCCCGGTGATCGGCCCGACGGACTTCAACCACCTGTCCGTGCGGGCTGCGGCAGCCGTCATCCTTGACCGGTTACGCGGGACGAGGTAGAAAACGCGGCTGGCGTCTGGAGGATCCCACCGTGAACGTGATCGACCGCATCGAGGCAGAGCAGCAGCGCGAGGTACCGGACTTTCAGGCCGGCGACACCCTGCGGGTCCACGCCAAGATCATCGAGGGCGAGAAGGAGCGCATTCAGGTCTTCGAAGGCGTCTGCATCCGTCGCACCTCAGGTGGCAATCGCGCGACGTTCACGGTGCGCAAGAGCTCCTACGGGGTCGGCGTGGAGCGGACTTTCCCCCTGCACTCGCCGCGCATCGACAAGATCGAGATCAAGAGCCACGGCATCGTGCGACGTAGCCGGCTCTATTACTTGCGACAACTGTCGGGCAAGGCCGCGCGCATCCGCACGCGCTGAGCCACGCACGGACTCGAGTCGGTCAAGCCGAGAGATTCTTCTACTGAAGGTGACAGGCGACCCGATGCTCGGGCTCGCGCTTCGAGAGTTCCGGAACTTCGCGCCGGCAGCGCTCTTCGGCGACCGGACAACGCGGATGGAACGGACAGCCCGGCGGTGGCGCGATAGGGCTGGGAACGTCCCCCGACAGCACGATCCGCGAAGCCTTGCTGTTCGTGCCAGCAATACGCGGTACCGCCGATAGCAGCGCTTGGGTGTAAGGATGCTTGGCGGCGCCGTAGATCAAGGACGCCGGTGCCTCCTCGACGATGCGGCCGAGATACATCACTGCCACCCGGTGACTGATGTGCTCGACGACGCGCAGGTCGTGGGAAATGAAAGCGTAGGTCAAGTTCAGCTCTTTCTGCAACTCGGTCAGTAAGTTCAGGATCTGCGCCTGGATCGACACGTCGAGTGCCGAAACGGGCTCGTCGGCCACAATGAAACGAGGACCGACCGCCAAGGCACGCGCGATTCCTACGCGCTGGCGCTGGCCGCCGCTGAATTCGTGCGGATAGCGATCGTAGGCGTCGGCATCGAGGCCGACCCGTTCCATCAATGCCAGTACTTTTTGGCGCGCTTCAGCGCCGTTGGCGAGGCGGTGAACTTCGATCCCTTCGCCGATGATGCGCCCGACGCGCATGCGCGGGTTGAGCGAAGCATAGGGGTCTTGGAAGACGATCTGCATCCGGCGGCGTAGCTCCCGCAGCTGGCCGCGCCCGAGCCCGGCCAGGTCGCGCCCCTCGAAACGAACGCTGCCGGAGGTCGGATCGAGCAGCTTGAGCAACAGCCTGCCCAAGGTCGATTTGCCCGAGCCCGATTCGCCCACCAGCCCGAGTGTCTCGCCTTCGGCTATCGTCAAGTCAACGCCGTCGACCGCCTTCACCGTCGCCCGCTCTCCGCCGAGGAAGCCTTCGCCGACCGAGAACTCCCGCCGCAGCGCGCGCGCTTCGACCAACGGCGTGTTCATGTCTTCGCTCCCGAGTTCTCCAGCGTTACCGGACAAGCCGCACGGTGCTCGGCCGTCACCGTCCGCAGCGCAGGAACCTCCTGGCTACAGGCCGGCCGCGCCAAATCGCAGCGGTCACCGAACGAACACCCCGATGGCAGCTGCGTTAGCGCCGGCACCATTCCCGGAACGGTTTTGAGTGGCTCGCCGAGGCGTCCGAACTCCGGCTGTGAAGCAAGTAGTCCGCGGGTGTACGGATGCATCGGCGCCGCCAGCACCTCGGCCGTGGGTCCTTCTTCGATGACGCGGCCGGCGTACATCACCATCAGACGGTCGGCGTGCTCGGCAACCACGCCGAGGTCGTGTGTGATCAGCATCATCGCCATCCCCAGGCTCGCTTTGAGCGAAGCCAACAAGTCGAGAATCTGTGCCTGGATGGTGACGTCGAGCGCGGTCGTCGGCTCGTCGGCGATCAGCAGACGCGGACTACAGGAAAGCGCCATCGCAATCATCACACGCTGCCGCATGCCGCCGCTCAGTTGATGTGGGTAGTCGCGAGCACGCGCCGCGGCGTCCGGAATCTCGACCGTTTCGAGCATACGGACGGCCTCGGCCTGCGCTTCCGATTTACCCAGGCGACGATGAATCCGAATCGCCTCGGCCACTTGGCTGCCGACCGTGAACACGGGATTGAGAGACGTCATCGGCTCTTGGAACACCATCGCAATCTGGCTGCCCCGGATCTCGCGCATCTCGCCGTCGCGCAGGCGCAGCAAATCACGTCCTCCGAAGCGCACCTCGCCGCCGGCAATGCGACCCGGCGGCGACGGTACCAAACGCATGATCGACAGTGCCGTCACGCTCTTGCCGCAGCCCGATTCGCCGACGACGCCAAGAGTTTCTCCCGCGCCGATCGAAAAACTCACGCCGTCGACCGCACGGGCCTGACCACGCTCGCTATCGAACACGGTCGTCAATCCGTCGACCTCGAGCAACGCATCGTTCATCGGACCGTTCTCATTCACCACGCAACCTCGGATCGAGCGCGTCGCGCATTCCTTCGCCGAGCAAGTTGTAGCCGAGCACGGTAACCAGAATCGCGCAGCCGGGATACACCGACAACCACCACGCGACTTCGATCGTCGTCTTGCCTTCGGTCAGCATGTTGCCCCAACTCGGGTCGGGCGGCTGCACTCCGATGCCGAGAAAACTTAGAGCGCTCTCGGTAAGAATCGCCCCGGCAACACCGAGGATGAAGGCGACGAACACCGGCGCCATGGCGTTCGGCAGTCCGTGGCGCAGGATGATCCGCGGCGGCGAAGCGCCAAGTGCCTCGGCGGCGATCATGAATTCGCGTTTCTTGAGGCTCAAGAATTCCGCGCGCACCAGCCGGCAAACGCCCATCCACGAGGTCACGCCGATGACCACCATGATGTTCCATATGCTGGCATCGAGATAGGCGATAACGGCCAAAATCAGAAAGAATGACGGAAAGCTGAGCATCACGTCGACCAAGCGCATGATCAACGCGTCGACCAAGCCACCGAAGTAGCCCGCAACGGCGCCGAGCAAGACACCGATCGCTCAAGCCAAGCCGGCAGAGACACAACCGACCAATAACGACACACGCGCACCGTAGATCACTCGTGG
>CAZJCO010000132.1:0-7705 GCA_964544375.1 uncultured Myxococcales bacterium | reverse complement strand
AGTTGTCGACGACGCCGGCTCCAGTATCCTCCACATCACAATCGTCAATCTTTCGGGAATTCGGCCCAACTGGACGATGGTCGAGTGCCGCTACACGCCCAAGGGCGATACCGTACCGGCGACCGTCATAAACGATACTGACATCGCGGTCGACACGACCGGCACCTTGGTCAAGTCGGGTTCTCAAAAGGACGTCAGCAAAGTCGGCGTGGTCCATACCGAACACGAGCCGACCCAGACGACGACCACCACGACGACCACCACGACAACCAGCAAGTCGACGACAACGACTACTCTGTAGCGCACGAGCGGACCGCAGTTGCCCGATGGAACTCGTCGCTTGGCGGTTGAACGACCCGCGCCGGCCAACTACGATGCAGGCGATTGAGGGAGAATCGCGATCAAACTCCGTCTAACGCCGAGCAAGAATGCCGACCGCAGCCGCGGTCACCTGTTCATGGTAGTGGCGGCGGCGGTCTGCGGTCTCGGCGGCGGTGTCGGCGCCGTTGCCCTGCGTGCCCTGATTCGTTTCATCCAGGAAGCTTTTTTCGGTCACGCTCACGAACTTCTCGAGGTCATTCACGACGTCCCCTGGACCTGGCGCCTGCTGGCCCCCGCCGTCGGCGGACTGTTCGTCGGCCCGCTAGTCCACTTCGTCGCCCGCGAGGCCAAGGGACACGGCGTACCGGAGGTCATGGAAGCCATCGCCTTACGCGGCGGCGCGATCCGCCCGCGCGTTGTGATCGTCAAGGCGCTGGCCTCGGCAATATCGATCGGCTCCGGTGGTTCGGTCGGCCGCGAAGGACCGATCGTCCAGATTGGATCGGCCCTGGGTTCGACCATTGGTCAGCTTCTCGGTGTCTCCTCACGCCAACTTCGAACCCTGGTGGGCTGCGGCGCCGCCGCCGGCATCGCCGCGGCGTTCAACGCCCCCATCGCCGGCGCGCTATTCTCGGTCGAAATCCTGCTGGGAGACTTCGGCGTCCCGCAGTTCAGCCCGATCGTCATCTCATCGGTCGTTGCGACCGTCGTCTCGCGGCACTATCTGGGGAATTTCCCGGCCTTCCAGGTGCCCTCCTACCAGTTGGCCAGCCCTTTCGAGCTCCTGCCCTACACCGTCGTCGGCGTGGTCGCCGGAGGCGTCGCCCTGGCGTTCATTTCGGTGCTTTACGCCGCCGAAGAAACCTTCGACCGCATACGAATTCCCGACTACCTCAAGACGCCGATCGGCGGGCTGATGGTCGGCATGATCGGCGTCTTTTTGCCCGAAGTGTTCGGCGTGGGCTACGGCACGATCAACGCCGCCCTGACCAGCAACCTGCCGGCCCTGATGGCCCTCATGCTGCTCGTCGCCAAGATCTTCGCTACCTCGATCACACTGGCCTCGGGCGGGTCGGGCGGCATCTTTGCACCATCATTGTTCCTCGGAGCAATGACCGGCGCCTTTTGCGGCACCTTCGTTCACCAACTGTTTCCCGCATACACGGCAACCGCCGGAGCCTACGCGCTGGTTACGATGGGGGCGGTCGTCGGCGCCGCGACCCATGCGCCGATCACCGCCATCATCATCATCTTCGAGTTGACGGGAGACTACCACATCATTCCGCCGCTGATGGCAGCCTGCGTGGTCAGCGCCTTGATGGCAACCTGGCTCCGGCGCGATTCGATCTACACGCTCAAGCTGCGCCTGCGCGGACTCGATCCGTTCAAAGAAGAAGACCCCAACCCGCTGAAGAATTTGCGAGTGCGAGACATCGTCGACCGCAAACCAGAGACCGTCGACGGCGGAGCAAAAGTCTCCGAGGTACTCGACGTCATCGTGCAAACCGACCACAACGAGCTGTTCGTCGCGCACGACGGCAACCGGCTCGTCGGCTCCGTATCGCTGGCCGAATTGCGGCGGTTGTTTCTCGATCGAGAGATCCTCGAACCGATCGTCGTTGCCGAGGACCTTGCCGACCGTAGCCGGCCCCGCGTGCACGAAGACGACGATCTCGAGCTCGTGATGCGTCTTTTCAGTTACCGCGACATCGGCGAATTGGCGGTCGTCGACGCCAGCGAGCAGAACAAACTCGTCGGCTGTGTGCGCCGGCGAGACGTCATCGAAGCGCGCAACAGAGAGGTCATGCGCCGCGACCTCGCCGGCAGCATGCCCGGTACGATCTCACTCGTCGCCGACGCACGACAAGTCGACGTCGGCAACGGATACGTCGTCACCGAGGTCCCGGTACCGCGAAATTTATTCGAGCGAACCTTGCGCGGAGCCGAACTCCGAGCGCGCTACGGAATCGAAGTCGTTTTCATTCGCGGACATGCCGATGGAGACGAGCCGCCATCGCTTGCCGTACCGACGGCCGACGCGGTATTGCACGAAGGCGACCGCTTGATCATCGCCGGTCCGATCGAAGCCGCCAAGCGCTTCGCCAACATGTAGCCGATGGAAACTCGCTCGCCGCATCTGGCCGCCGCACTGACGCTGCTATTGCCCGGAGCCGGGCATCTCTATCTGGGCCGGCGCGACCGCGCCCTGCCGCTTCTCGTGTTGAGCGCCGGAATCGGCGCCTTGATCCTCTTCAGCCTGATCGGACCACAGGCGATGCGCTCGCAGACGAGCGCGGTGTTGCTGGCGCTGCCCTATCTCTTTGTCCTGGTCCCCGCGCTGCGTGACTGCTACCGCGGGCAAGAGGACCAGGCGACCGTCGAGCCGGCATGGAACCGCCGGTCCTACGTCATCTGGATGCTGCTCGTCGCCGGCCCGATGGCGCTGCCTCTGCTATGGCGCAGCTCGAACTTCTCTCGCGCAACCAAGATCCTGTGGAGTACGTTAGTCGTCGGCGCGCTCTTGCTGGCACTCTGGGCCGTGGTCGTAGCCGGCCCAATCATCGAAGAAATGCTGCGCGCGGCGCAGCCCTAGCGCAGGTAGGCGTGGCCTCCGTCGATCGTCAAGGTCGTACCGGTGATGTAGTCCGCCGAGGGCCCAACCAGAAACGCGACGGCACGGCCGATATCGCGCTCGCAGTCGCCAACGCGCCGCAGCGGGATCATGTTCTTCATGGCGGCGAATTCTTCGGCATCGAACTTCGACCAGGCCTCCATGCCCGGTGACATCGCCATCGGAATGATGGCATTGACGCGAATGCCGTCCTCACCCCACTCGCAGGCGGCGGCGCGGGTCAGGCTGCGGATCGCCTCTTTGACGGCGGCATAGGCACCGAAACCGCTCGAATCGTCTCGCAGCGCGGCTCCGGTGCCGATATTGATGACGCAACCGTCGCCCTTCAGATGCGGATAGCAGGCACGCATGAAGCGTAGGCTCGCCAACGGACCGGTGCGCCATCCGAGTTCGAACATCTCGTCACTGACCTCGAGGATCCGTCCGAGCGGCACTCCCTGGGCGTTGTTCACCAGGATCTGCAGGCCGCCGAGCTGCTCGACCGTCGCTTCGACGCACCGGCTCACCTGCTCGGCGTCGCCGACCTCGCACTCGATCGTCACGGCGCGGCCGCCGCGTTCTTCAATCAGAGCGCGCGTGTCCTCCAACTTCGGCAAGGTACGCCCGGCAACCGCTACCGCCGCGCCTTCGTCGGCAAGCGCCAGCGCGATGCCCTGGCCGACGCCCTGCCCCGCGCCCGTGACCAAGGCGACCTTTCCGCTCAGCGTCCCCACCGCCGACAACTCACTCGTCGCGCCACGGCAGGGGCGCCGGGATCATCAGACGACTGGCGGCAATGCTCCAACCGCCGCCTTCATGGAGCAGCACACTGGTAAGGTGCCCTTTGCGCACCGGCAGCGGGTTGCCCTTGGGATCGGTCGCACCGACCAGCGCATAGCTGCCGTCGACCAATGCCATCGACCCGGTGACGAACCAGACAGCATCGATGTCGAGATCGAGGACCGTACTCTTGAAGACCGTCGTATGCTGTTTCGTAAACAGGCCGATCAGCTCGTCACGCCCCTTCACCATGCGCCCGTCAGGGTCGAGATGATCGCCGTCGATCGTCCAAAGCTTCGCCATTGCCGCCGGATCGTGCCGGTTCCAGGCGGTGGTAAACTCCGAATAGAGTTTCCGGATGGCCGCTTCGTTCACTTGATCCGGCCGAATGCTCGAAACGTTGCTCTGCGACAGCGCGAGATGGGCCGCGCCAAACAACATCAATCCCACAGATACGATTACCGTAGCAACTCGCTTCATGGCTTCTGATCTCCTCCATCGGCGTCGTGCTTGGCAAGCGCGGCGCGCATCCCGGCGAGCACGCTCGCCGGCCGACTCTCGTCATAGAAAAACATATAATTCGCACGCGGTGCGTGGACGTCCTTGAACAGCTCCCCGGCCGACGACAGAAAGTAGGTGCGCGGGATGTACTGGCCGTCGGCAGCGTAACGGCCGCTGAGTTCGGCGTTCTTGTCTTTGTTCAAACGAATCATGACGAACTTCTTGGACGTCTCGACTACTTCGGTATCGTGAAAAACGCGGCTGTAGTTCGTGCAATGCGGACACCAGTCGGTGTAGAAGATGAGGCACACAGGCTTGCCTTCCTTCTTGGCCAACGCAATTCCCTCTTGGTAGCCCCTCCAGGCAATCTGCCCGTCGTTCCAGTCGCCGCCCGCGAGCGCCCGGCTAGACAACCCAGTGAGCAACAAGCACGCAAACGCGGCACATAGGATCAAAGCAAAGGTGCGGCGGTTCGACAGATGGGGCATGGGTGGGGTTCCTCCTGGCCACGGCGACCAGCCCACCATATCCAAAGCGCGGCGTCCGGGCGAGCGCGGCAACGCCTACCAGTAGCGGTTGAGTACCTTAGCGTAGCCGACCCTGCCGAAGTCGGCAGAACCGTGCTGGTGCACGCGGCTCATGGCGCCGCGAATCGCGCCGATCGAATCGTGACCGTGTTCGTCGAGCCAAACACTCAGGGTTTGGCGGATTTCGGCGAGCCGGCCGATCCCGTGGCGAAGCAACGCCGAACAGAGCATCGTCACGTCGGCGCCGGCCATGATCATACGAATGACGTCGGCGGCCGTATAGATCGCCGTGGTAGCGGCCAGGCTGGCCCGCACTTGCCCCTTGAGAATGGCAATCCACATCATCGGTAATCGCGACTCGAAGCGTGACGAGAACTCCAGCGTCATGACCACTTCGCGGCGCTCGATATCGATCGTCGGTTGGTAAAAGCGGTTGAACAGCACCAACCCGTCCGCGCCGGCCTCGTCGAGCCGGCTAGCTATTGCCGACATCGAGGTGAAGTACGGCGCCAGCTTCAGTGCCACCGGAACCGACACCTGCGACTTCACCTGCTCGAGGATTTCAATGTAGGTGTCTTCAACCGCACTTGCGTCCATCGTCGGGTCGGTCGCCACACGATAAACGTTGAGTTCGATGGCATCGGCTCCGGCGCTCTCCATCGCCTCGGCGTACCGCAACCAAGGTCCCGGACGAGAGGCATTGAGACTGGCAATCACCGGAATTCGAAGCGCCCGCTTTACCCGATCAAGGTGCGCCAAGTATTCGGCCGGAGTCGTATGAAACTCCTCGGCGTACCCGCTCGCGGCCGATACCGGTTCCATTACCGACGGGACAACCGGAGCGCACTGCTCCTCGAACAGCGAGTGCAGAACGATCGCACCAGCGCCCGCGTCCTGCAGACGCAACACGTCGGCCAGATCGCGGGTGAGAGGAGACGCACCGATCACCAGCGGAGAATCGAGCGTGAAACCAAGATAGTTTGTCTCGAGCGAAGCCACGACCGTCCCTCCCGCAGCAAATGCTCAAGCAATCGACATGCCAGCGGCGGATTCGTAGCACGTTAACTCATGCCGGTCACGCAACCGCCGTTGTCGCGCGTGCTCGCCAATCGACGAACCGCTGCGCGAGCCTCCTAAAAATAAACAAATCCGCGTCTGACGCGACGCGCTAAACGCGCTGCATGCCGCACGCGTCACGGGCTCATGCGCAAGAGTTTTCGTGCTTCGCCGGCGGCTGCGTCCCTGCGCCGCAGCAAGAAGATTGCCGAGGACGCGGCGTTGCCTGCCGCGTCCTCGGCGCCAGCCAGGGACGCTTGCTCTACTCGAGCAAGGTCGTGGTGCTCACGGATCCGAGCGTCGTCGTACTGCTCATGGATCCGGGAGCCGGACAATCGAGAGTAATCGGAAGTCTCACGACGCGCCACAGAACCCGCAGCGCGTCGGTACTGCCGATCACACCGTCGGAGTTGACGTCGCAGATGCAAGCTGGGCAGGACTCGAGATCCACCGAAGCACGTAAGGTGTAGAGTGCGTCGGTCACCCGGACCTCATCGTTGGCCGGGTCAAACGGATTGCCGCAAAGGCTGATGCACTCACCGGCGTCACAACGTTCGCACTCCGGATCGCAGACCGGCGTACCGAGACAGTGGCCGCCCGCGCAACGGTCGCTGAACGTGCAAAGGTCGTCGCCGTCGTCGCAGGTGCCGCCTTCGTTGGCCGGCTCGACGATACAGCTACCGTCGCTCTCGTCGCAAACGCCGGCGCCGCACACCGAATCGAGTTCGGTGCAATCGACCTCGCTATTCTCGAACTGGCAGCCCGCGTCGACGTCGCAGTGCTCGGCACCGTTGCATGCGTTGCCGTCGTCACAACGGGCGTCGGCCGGCGCGTGGCCGCACTCGCGCGTGTCTTCATGGCAGCAGTCTTGGGTGCAGGCAATCCCGTCGTCGCAAGGAGGAGTACCGGCCAGGCACCCCGACGCCGGATCGCAACGCTCTTCCCCGTTGCAGTAGAGGCCGTCGTCACACGCGAGCGGCGCCGCCGCATGGCAGCATCCGTCGTCGCAGAGTTCCTCCCCGTTGCACGAATCGCCGTCGCTGCAATCGGCGTTCGTGCTGCAGCTGAGCGGCTCGGGCAGACAGTCCTCGCCGGGCTTGCCGCGGTCGGAATCGGAGTCCGAGTCCGAGTCGATATCGACGTCGGAATCCGAATCGGCGTCTCCGCTGCCGATCCCGTCAGAGTCCGAATCGGAATCGAGGTCCGAGTCGGCGTCATCGTGGCAGGCGGCATCGTCGTTCGACAGACACTCGCCGATCGTGTCGCCGTGGGCCACGTGCGCGGCGAGAGCCGGCTCACAGACAGAGATGGAGTGGCAGCCGTGTTTCCCCTCGCGATGACAAATAACGGTTCGCTCGCCGCTGCATTCGCTGTCGCGGCCGAGTCCGCGGGCGCTGCCCAGCGACGTGACCGTCGGCGCAAGCACCGGAGCCCGAACTCCGACCGTCGCCGAACTCACCGTAGGCGAGAGCACGAACGTCATCAGCAGCGAACACAGCGCCGCGCAACACGTAGATGTAACCGCACCGTTTCGCGTCAGGTTCTTCTTGGCCAAAAGGCCGGCACGCAGGAAATTCATGGGTTTCGTGCCTCCATAGAGAGTCCTGCCAAGCACTCGGCGAAGCACGAGAGCTTGGAGTTCACGATCGACGTTGCGAACTCGGCCAACGGGGAGCAAGGTCTCCGCTAGGCACCGTCAACGATTTCTCGTTCTGCTATGGCGAGTGGCTTGAACTAGCTTGCAGCAAAGGATTCCTGCGCATCGAAAATCCAAGCTTTAAGCAAAAAGGCCCCGCCGTCCGGTAGACGGCGGGGCCCACCCCCGCACGGGGGAACTTTTCGAGCCGGCCGGTTACGGACAACCGCCGACCCCGGGCTCGTAGAGCACGGAGGGATTGCTGGCGCAGAA
>CAZJCO010000131.1:0-7756 GCA_964544375.1 uncultured Myxococcales bacterium | reverse complement strand
GGTCCTCGCCCCGAGCGCGCGCTACCACGGTGCGTGCCCGGCGCCCGGGGCCGGAGCGCTCACTCCGGATCGGCCGTCGGAGAGCACAACGACTACGTGCTCGGCGAGCTGCTCGGCATGACTCGCGAGGAGATCGGGGCCGCACTGGCCGAAGGCGCGGTCGAACCCGTCCGCTCTTGAACGCGAGCGTCGCGCGCGCGGCGACCGCAGCCGCGTCCGTGTCGGTTTTCGCCTCCGACGCGCTCGGCACGATCGCAACGTCGGAGGTTTCGGCATAGAGAAAACAAGGATGAAGGCCGAGGAGCACGCGCCGCACGTTTTCGACATCCAGGGACGCCGCCTGACGTATCCAACGTATTTCAACGCCGGCAGCTCGGCCGTCGCCATGTTCCCGGTACCCGCCGCCGCGGCCGATGCATTGATCGGCAGCAGTCCCTTTCGCGCGGCCCAGATTTGGCCGGGCAAAGCGCTGCTCACCCTCGCATGCGTCCACTACGCCGACTCCGACTGCGGCAGCTACGAAGAAATCGGCATCGGCTTCATCGTTCGGCCGCTGGCGCGCTCGCCCCGTCTGCCGCGCGTTCGCACCTTGCTCGATCTTGCCGGTCGCGGCGCGGCAAACTTCGTCTGGAGGCTTCCGGTCACCACACCGCTGGCTTGTCGCGCCGGTATCGACATGTGGGGACTTCCCAAGACTGTCGAGCAGATTGCCTACGAGCGACGCGCGGAGTACGCCTCGTTCGCACTCGAAATGGACGGCAGAGCGGTCCTGCGTCTGACGATGCGTGCCGCCGGTAATCGCGCGCAGGGACCGATCGTCTCGCCGGTCTACTCGGTCTTGCGCGGCCTGCCCCACGTAAGTTATCTCGGGCAGCAGTACCGCGAGGTCGGCGTGCACTTGGGCGGCGGCGCCAGTCTCGAACTCGGCAACCATCCGATCGCCGATAGCCTGCGAAGCCTCAAGCTGCCGCGGCGGCCGCTCGCGGCGTCGTGGATGGGCCGGCTTCGATTCGAAATGAGCAGGCCGCGGCCGTTGTTTTAGCCGGTCCGAGCGAACGGACCGCAAGGAGAATCGAGTATGACCACGCCTTTTTGGTGTCTTTTGATCGTCGCTGCAATGCCGTACGTGCTGGTCGGCCTGGCGATCAGCGCTGACTAAAGGCGAGCGGCTGTAAAGGAGAGAACGCGATGCCGGCTGTCTTGGTCCACGGTGTTCCCGATACCCATCGCGTATGGAACGACTTGATCGCCTACCTCGAACGCGACGACGTCATCACGCTTTCGCTGCCCGGCTTCGGCGTGGACCTTCCCGCGGGCTTCGATGCAAGCAAGGAAGCCTACGTCGACTGGTTGCTCGGCGAACTCGCGGAAATCGACGGACCGATTGATCTCGTCGGCCACGATTGGGGATCGTTGCTGGTTGTGCGCGCGGTTTCGCTGCGGCCCGAAATCGCGCGCTCGTGGGTTGCGGGCGGCGGACCGATCGACGCACGCTACGTATGGCACGCAACCGCCCAGATGTGGCAGACGCCCGAAGTCGGCGAGCAACTGATGGCAAGCTTTACCCCCGAGGCGCTCGCCGAAGGTTTGGCCGGCGTCGGCGTTCCCGAAGCCTATGCGCGCCAATGCGGTGCTGCCGTGGACGATCGAATGAAAGACTGCATCCTGCGCCTCTACCGTTCGGCCGTCCGCGTGGGCGCCGAGTGGGAGCCCGAACTGGCCAACATCAGCGCACCCGGGCTGCTCGTGTGGGGCGAAGACGACGTTTACGCCGACGTCGCCTCAGGAAGGCGCATGGCCGAGAACATCGGCGTGCACTTCGTAGGGCTCGACGGTTGCGGCCACTGGTGGCAGCTCGAGCGCGCGCAGCACGTCGCGCGTGTGATCGAGCAGCATTGGCACGCTGCGGATACTCGACGGTAGGACTCAGCCCGCCGGCCCCTCCGCCGGCTCGCCGACAACGGCAAAGGGCTCGAGGGCGATCTCGTAGCGCTCGCCTTCGGCCGTCGCGCAACGAACGACTGCGCCGGGGTAGAAGTCGCAACGCATCGCTCGGCCGCGGTCGCTGGCCAAGCTGGCAAAGGCCAGCGGGCGCCCGGCATCGACGCTGCCCGAGGTAGCGCGAGCATCGCGCGGCACGATCTCGATCCGCAGCATCTCGAAGCGCTCGCCGCCGACGAGCTGCATCGACACGGCGCGCAGACTGCGATCGGAACGCGACACGACGTAGTTGAACTCGGCTGGCGGCGCGCCTTCGCTGGGCTGTGCCGGCTGCGGGTTAGTAATCCAGTAGCCGATGGCGACGAAGATCTTGAGGATCATCACACCGATGGCAATCAGCGGTTTCAGGAGCAAGGCCATCCACCCCGAGTCTAGCACCGAAGGCGACGGGCTGCCCAGGGCTTCGCAAACGCGGGCCCCGCAAGCGCCGCCAATTGCACGGGAAACTTGCGCGCGGGCCGCCGGGCGGACGATAATGAGGGAGCCATTGCAAGAAAGGCCGGGAAGCCTCGAGCGAGGAGGGCGCCATGTCGACGATCGGCAACGTCGAGCGCAAGATCCGCAGAATCGAGCACTTTGAGGTGCACTTCGTCTACCTCAGCGGCAGCGACATTCGCAGCGACAAACGTGGCCTGCCCCAGTATCCCTACGAAGTAGCCGCCAACGGCGATCTTACGGTCGAAGCCTGGAAGCGCTCGCGCTTTCGCCGGGCCTTTCCCGGCTACGACGTCCGCGTGCTGGCCCGCGGCGAACGCGAAGCCGCCGGCAACACTCGGCTTGCCACCATCCGCGCGAGCTACGATCGCTGAGCCACGCTGCCGTAGGCCGTGACTTCGCGGCTCGCAGCGGCGATCATGCCGCGCATGGAATACCAGCGTTGCAAGTGGGCGGCGGGCGATCCCGCGATGGTCGCCTACCACGACGAAGAATGGGGCGTGCCGTCGTTCGACGATCGCCACCTGTTCGAAATGCTCGTCCTGGAAGGCGCACAGGCCGGACTGAGTTGGAGGACGATCCTCAACAAACGCGAAGGCTACCGCAGGGCTTTCGCCAACTTCGATCCCGTACGCGTGGCCCGCTTCGGACCGGCACGCGTCGAGCGCCTGATGCAGGACGCATCGATCGTGCGAAACCGCGCCAAGATCGAAGCCGCCGTCGCCAACGCGCGTGCAATGCGCACCGTCGTACGCGACTGCGGAAGCCTCGCCGACTTTCTATGGTCCTTTGTCGATGGCCGGCCGCAGACCAATCGCTGGCGCCGACTCGCCGACGTTCCGGCATCGACCGAGCAGTCCGACCGCATGAGCCGCGAGCTGAAGCGCTGCGGCTTTCGCTTCGTGGGACCGACGGTATGCTACGCCTTCATGCAGTCGGTCGGCATGGTAAACGACCATGAAGTCAGCTGTTTTCGCTACCGCGAGATCAGCGGCACGGCGCCGAAACGCCGTAAATAAGGGGCCTGGTATTAGCCTTGCGGTAGAGAGAAAATAGCGAATTCGAGGAGGGCACCATGGAAGAGCTCAGCCGTAGAGTAATCGACTACTTGCTCGAGGAGGGAGCCTGCGCCGCCGGCATCGCGACCACGGAAACGCTTGCAGGCGGACCGCCGTCGGTCGACCTGGAGCGCGTCTTGCCGGGCGCCAAATCGGCGATCTCCTTTGCCGTCCCGCTCGATCAGAACCTCTTGCCGGCCTACCTCAAGAAACTGAACCGTCGCGCGCACGAACTCGACAACCTGCGCGCCAACTCTCTGGCCACCGGAATGGCCGCGCACCTGGCGCATTACCTCACGTGCAAGGGATACGAATCCAAAGGCGTGCTGGCCAACGAGGTGTATCGCGACGATACGCCGGCCGGCAAGCTCGACATGAAGCCCGACGTCTCGCTGCGATACCTTGCGGTGCGTTCGGGCGTGGGGCACTTCGGTCTTTCGGGTAACGTCCACACACCGAAGGAAGGCGCGGCGATCATCCTCGGGGCCGCCGTTACGACGGCCAAACTCGTACCGACCGATCCGCTTCCGGCTGAAGAAAACTACTGCGACCGCTGCAAGCTCTGCATGAACGGCTGCCTCTCCCACATGATGGACGCCACGGAAGAAACCCACATCGAGCTGGGCGGAGAGGAATTCACCTATTCCAAACGCGGCAATTACCTGCGCTGCGAACTCGTCTGCGGTGGGTTTACCGGCCTGCATCCCTCGGGCAAATGGTCGACTTGGTCGCCCGGACGCTTTTCGATCCCCGAAACCGACGAAGAGTTCATGACGGCGATCGGGGATGCCTACGACGCGTACAGCAAACGGCCGATGCCGCCGGGCGGTCACCGACACATTCTGATGGATCCCAAGCTGATACTCACCTGTGGCAACTGCCAGCTGATCTGCCACCCCGACAAGGACGAGCGCAAGAAGCGCTACCGTTGGCTGGTGACCAGCGGTTGCGTCGTGCAGGACGAAGACGGCCAGCTTCGCGCGGTCGCGCCGGCGATCGCCAAGAAGCATCTTGCCGCAATGCCACCCGAGCAGCGGGCGCTCTACGAGAAGCGATCCGAAGAAGAAGACGACGAGCGTAAGGTGTCGGCGGCGGGGTAGATGACAGCTGAGGAACTGCGAGAATTCCTGGCCAAGGAGTTTCCGCAAAGCACGGTCCAACTAGAGAGCGCAGGCGGCTACGCTTCGCGCGTGCGCCAACCGATCAACGAACATCACCTCAGGCCCGGCGGCACCGTTTCCGGTCCGGTACTCGTCTCCGTCGCAGACGTGGCTCTGTACACCGCCATCCTCGCCGAGATCGGCCCCGTACCGCTGGCCGTCACCACCAGCCTGACAATGAACTTCCTCCGCCGACCCACGGCCGGCGCCGACATCATCGGCGAGTGCACACTGCTCAAGCTCGGCCGCCGCCTAGCCGTCGGCGAGGTACGCATCTACTCCGACGGCAACCCCCAGCCCGTCGCCCACGCGACCGGAACCTACTCCATCCCACCCGCTTGACAGGGATAAGCACCTTTTCCAAGTACTTATTATTTCAGGGATTATGGTCAAGAATCCTGCCCTTTCCTGCTGCCGAGGTGGCGCCGTCAACTGAGGAGTCGACGGATTCACGGAATATGAACGGGTGGAAAGAAAAAGTAGTGTTTCACTCGCTCGAGGCTTGCCCCCCAAAGGCGCTGAATGCTGGAATCAGACGACACGGCGATAGCCGACTGCTTGCGATAGAAGCACAGTCGCACACGACATGATTCGGCTGCTCCGACAGGTCAGCGTACGTCAAGCTCGCTACGCTTGGGGGCGTCCCCTACTGCTGGTTGCTGGGATTGCTACGGGCGTAGCAATGCTGGTAGCGATCGCAACCATCAACGCGAGCGTTCTTAGCAATTTCAAACACACAATTGACCTACTGGCGGGGCCCGCTCAGCTCGAAGTAACTTTTGGTGCCGGCGAGATCGGCTTCCCGGAGGAAGTTGTAGAGACGGTGCGCCGGGACCCAGATGTACAGGCAGCGATACCGTTAATAACCGGCACCGTGTCTGTAACGGCAGATCCCGGACGAACGTTACAACTTTTCGGAGTAGACTTCTTCGCAGAGGAAGATCTGGAACGTTACCACATAACGACCACGACGGATCGTCGCGAGATTACCCGATCTATGGGGAACCCCAATACGATCCTTCTGACGAACCGTCTTGCAAGAGAGTTACGGATCAACGTCGGCGATCCCGTGAGTTTGGCGACTCCTAACGGCGTTAAGCAGCTCAGAGTGGTCGGCTTACTAGCCGAGGACGGTCTCGCCGCAGCCTTTTCCGGTCTAATGGCGGTCATGGATCTTCCGGCCGCCCAAATCCTCCTCGGTAAAGGCTCAAACATCGACCTGGTGCATGTAGTCGTTAAGGATGGCGCTTCCATTTCCCTAGTCGCACAACGTCTGCGGACCCACCTGCCTTCAACGCTTAGAGTCGAGCGACCAGACCAGCGGGCAGTCTACTACGAACAGACAATTCGTTCGTTCCAAACAATGCTAATGGGCTTGAGTGCCCTTTGTTTAATTGCCGCCGTTTTTATTATCTACAACTCAACTTCAACGGCTGCTCTCCAACGGGTTTTGTCCATGGCAAGGCTTCGCGTAATGGGCGCGAATGGACAGAAGCTCTTCGCCCTACTGATGCTCGAAACCCTGATATTCGCAACTCTCGGAGTGTTCCTCGGGTTAGCAATAGGCGCAGGGCTCGCGGAATTGCTGACTCCACTCGTCACCGAATCCATGGGCGTAATTTTTCAACTTCGCTTTCGCGCCACATCGCTAGAGCTAACAACGCAAAACCAGATGCTTGCCGGGGCAGCGGGGATCTCGGCCGCATTATTTGCATCTTATTTTGCAGCGATTCACATGGTCAAGGTCGAACCTCTTGCTGTACTCCGAAATGAACATGAGCAAACGCTCAGTGCCGTCTCGATCGGACGATTCATGACCCTCTGGTTCATTCTGCTCTCCGTTTCTATTCTCGCCCTAGTCGCGCAGGTACACTTTGGCTCCATTACCATGGGAAACATCGGCGCCACTCTCTGGAACGCATCTGCGATCGTGATCGCGGTGCCTCTGATCGTTTGCTCTGTTCCGTGGCTGCGCCCAATGGCGAGTCACATTTTTGGCCCGGCCGGCAGGGTAGCCATGGAGAGCCTATCGCGGTCAGCGAAACGGGCAGGTGTCACGGTAGCAGCGATCAGCCTCGTCATGACGGTAGGCATCTTCGTATCGTCGCTTGCTCTGAGTTTTCGACAATCCATGCGCAGCTATATTGGCCAGTTTCTCGCCGCCGATCTGACCGTTAGCGCCATAGCTACCGAGGGAGGATGGTTGGAGACCCCGCTACCGGAACATCTAGGACAACGGCTCATGGACATTCCGCATGTGACTCGAGTAGAGAGTATTACCGTCCTGACTGGACAGCCTTACAAGCACCTACGAATCAGCGTTGGCGGTCTCACCGAAGGGTTTTTCGATCGTTCTCGCTATCCCCACGACTGGTTCCGGGAAGGTAACCCCGACGATGCTTTGGCTAGTGTAAGACAAGGTAAGGGCGCAAACATCTCCACAGGCCTCGCTGACAGAGCCGACTTGCACGTTGGCGACACTTTATCTCTCGATACCCCGAACGGAAAGCTCAGCCTCCCCGTTGTCGGAGTCGTGCCAGACTATGCTTCGGATAAAGGAACGGTCATCATCAACCGCGAACTGCTCAAGCATTTCTGGCACGTCAACACCGTACACCGATTCTTGCTTACGGCCGACTCCACAGCTTCCATACCCGGCATCCGCTCGACAATCGAACGCTCTATCGGTCAAGAATATCATGCTAAGGTGCTTTCGCTGGCAAACGTTCTTTCTTATCACGACGACAAGATCAACTCAGCGTTTCGGTTTACTGCCGCCATACAACTATTAGTTATCATCGTCACCATTGCCGGTATCTTCGACTTACTTGCTTCAAGCATTCTTGAACGGAGACGAGAGCTAGCCGTTTGGCGGCTAATCGGTGCCGAAGAAAACATGATTCAAACGTCCATGGTCGTAGAATCGGCGACGATCGGGTTACTCGGAATTGCTCTTGGCATTGTGATTGGGCATGCGACCGCGTGGATCTGGATTAACATTAACTTCCGTTACCTTCTCGGGTATTATCTTGAGACGCACTTCTCGCTAACATCCACCGTAGGGTATAGCATTCTCGTCCTGATAACCACGGTAGCTACAGG
>CAZJCO010000130.1:0-7818 GCA_964544375.1 uncultured Myxococcales bacterium | reverse complement strand
ATCTGGGTACACGTGTCTATCAGTCCAAAAAACGCACGCTAGACGCACGCCACCAGCAATGTCCGGATATGTGACCCGGCGCCGTCGGCGTCGGTCATGATGATGATCGTGTGGTACCGCAGCTTCTCGATCGACTTGTCTTTTTCGCCTACTCCGGTGCCCATGGCGGTGATCAACAAACGGATCTCTTGTGACGAGATCATCTTGTCGAAACGCGCCTTCCAGACGTTCAGGATCTTGCCGCGCAGGGGCAACACTGCCTGATTGCGCCGATCGCGTCCTTGCTTGGCCGAGCCGCCGGCCGAATCCCCCTCGACCAGGTACAATTCGCAACGTTCGGGATCGCGTTCTTGGCAATCGGCAAGTTTTCCGGGAAGCGAAGCGGAGTCGAGAGCTCCTTTGCGCCGTGCCAGTTCTTTGGCCTTGCGCGCGGCGAGACGTACCCGCGCGGCTTCCATTCCCTTACCGACGATTTTCTTCGCTTCGCTCGGATTTTCTTCAAAGCGCGTGCTGAGTTGTTCGTTGATGACCGCCTCAACCATCCCCTTGACGTCGCTGTTGCCGAGTTTCGTCTTGGTCTGTCCTTCGAACTGCGGCTCTGGAACCTTGACGGACAACACTGCCGCCAGACCTTCTCGCACGTCGTCTCCCTCGAGCGATTCCTCGTTTTTCTTGAATAATCCGTTGGCGCTGGCGTAAGCGTTCACCGTACGCGTCAGCGCCGAGCGAAAACCGCTGAGGTGCGTCCCTCCCTCGATCGTATTGATGTTGTTGGCGAAAGAATAGACGTTCTCGGCATAGCCGTCGTTCCACTGCAGCGCGATCTCGATGTCGACGTCGTTGCGCTGGCCGGACAGGTAAATGACTTTGTTGTGAATCTTATTCTTCGAGCGATTGAGATGCTCGACAAATGAAACGATTCCACCTTCGTAATGAAATTCCTGGCGCTTACCCGCTGCTCGTTCGTCTTCGATCGAGATGCGTAGCCCGCGATTGAGAAACGCGAGTTCGCGCAGACGTCCTGCCAGCAGCTCGAAGCGATACTCGACGTCCTCGAAAATCGTGGCGTCGGCCAAAAAATGAACGGTCGTGCCCGTGCGACCGGTCTTTCCTACCTTGACCAGCGGCTTTTCCGGCACACCACGCTTGTAACGCTGGTAAAAAACGTGGCCCTCTCGTTTGATTTCGAGTTCGAGCCATTCCGAAAGCGCATTGACGACCGAGACACCAACGCCGTGCAGTCCACCCGATACGGTGTAAGAGCCTTTCTCGAACTTTCCACCAGCGTGAAGCTTCGTCATAACGACTTCCGCTGCGGAAACTTTTTCTGTTGGATGCGTTCCGATCGGGATGCCGCGCCCATCGTCGGTAACCGTTATGCTATTGTCGACATGGATGACGACGGAGATCTCGCTGCAATACCCCGCCATGGCTTCGTCGATCGAATTGTCGACGACTTCGAATACCAGATGATGGAGGCCACGCTCGGCGGTGTCGCCGATATACATGCCGGGACGCTTACGAACTCCTTCGAGTCCCTGCAGTACCTTGATGTCTTTGGCAGAATAGACGTCGCGCTTTCCCGCTTTCTTGGCTTTTGCGCTTGCGGGCTTCTCTTGCTGCGGTTTTGTAGCAGCACGTTTCTTGGACTTCGTCGCCATGGGCTAGTCTACGGATATTCGCTCCGGTCGAAAGGTTGAGATTAGGTTCTGGGGACCCAGCACAGGAGACTCCTCGAAGGGCTCCTTCCACCACCCTCAAACAGAAAAAAGTTATCAGAGGGAGGTCTGAAAGTAAAGTCTCGACTTATTAAAAAGCCTTGATTTTACTGGAGTTCCGGAGCACCGACGCCTCAAATTCGCATCGGCATGACGACGTACTGGTAGCCTTTGTCGTCTCCCTGCAGGACGCCCGGACTCAGTTCGTCGCCGAGCCCGATTGTTACCGTGCTGCCTTCGGGCAAAACCCCCAAGACATCAAGCAGATAGCGAGCGTTGAAACCGACGTCCAACGCATCTCCCTCATACTCGACTTCGAGATCTTCACGAGCCTCTCCCAAATCCGGGTTGTTGGCGCTGATCTCGAGGCTTCCGCTCTGCAGCCGGAAACGGACGCCACGGGCGCGCTCGGACGAGAGAATGGAGACCCTGCGCACCGTCTGCAACAAGGCGTCTCGTCCGGCCCGGACGTTCTTCGTGGTATTCTCCGGAACGACTTTTTCGTAGTCGGGGAAGGACCCTTCGACCTGGCGCATACTCAGTACGGCATCGGTAAGTTCCACTACGGCCTCGTTGCCAACGACCTTGAGCGTCACCTGGCCACTTTGCTCGCCCAGCAGCTTACCAACCTCGTTCAAGCCCTTGCGTGGAAGAATCACCCCCTCCTCGGGCAGCTGTCCGTCGGCCTTGCGATCGACGACGGCCAAACGGTGTCCGTCTGTCGCGACGAAACGGACCGTTCCTGCCTCGCTTCCCCGATCGAGATAAACGCCGGCAAGATTCGAACGCGTATCATCGCTGGACACGGCAAATAAGGTTTTACGAATCATGTCGGCCAAGTCTTCCACCTCAACGACGATCCCCGCGGCTTGCGCGCCACCGTTTCCGGCCCCCGGCATCCCCGGGTGTTCGTCGGGTTGGATCCCCATCAGACGAAAACGAGAACTTCCGTAAGAGACGGCCAAACCGTGATTGTCCGCGAGCTCGAGATGAATCTCGTCGACGTTGGATTCGCGAACGATTTCAAAAAGCGTACGGGCTGAAACGGCGCAGCGGCCACTGGTCGAGATCTTGGCATCGATTTGCTGAGAGAGGCTTACCTCGAGGTCTGTAGCAACCAGCGCCAACGCTTTGTCTTGAGTTTCCATCAGGACGTTTGTCAGGACTGCCATCGAGTGGCGCTTGTCGACGACGCTCTGGACGCGGGTGAGGGCTTTGAGCAATGGTTCTCGCTGGACGCTTACGTTCATTGGGCACCTATTCTTAAGAGTTTAATTCTTTCTGCTCTTTTTAATTACTAGCCCACTTTGGTGGACAACTTCCATAACAGAGCGATAACGTTCGCCAAAGCAGCGCACAGACGCTGTGCACTGCCTGTGTCTCGTCGCTCATAGCCTGTTCGCTGCCGCATGCAAAGCGCGCGGGGAGGGCTGATCTTGGGTCGTCGCGCACCGGTTATCCACCGCTTATGAGCCGCAGCAAAGTGGCCATCATGATGCGGTACGACGGGTCGTGTTTGCAGCGCTTTTCCACGGCCTGGCAGCCGTGGACGACGGTCGAATGATCTCTTCCCCCGAGGAATTCACCAATGCCGGGAAATGACATGCCGGCGTGATTGCGCATCATGTACATTGCGACGTGTCTCGCTTCCGCGACTTTGCGGGTGCGCCGGCGCGCTCTGAGGTCCCCGGGCCGCAGGCCGAAATGGCTGGTGACGCGTGCTTCGATCTGTTCGGCCGTTGGCTGATTGACCTCTTCTAGCGAGGCGGTGCCGAGCAACTGTTGGGCGAGCTCCAAGCTGATGTCGCATTGATGAATTGAAGCCCAAGCGCTCAAGCGGGTGAGTGCGCCCTCGAGATCTCGGATGTTGGAATCGATGCGTGTGGCAATGAACTTGGCGACATCGATCGGTAGCGAGATGCCTTCGTCGCGAGCTTTGCGTTCAACGATCGCAATCCGGGTTTCCACGTCCGGACTCTGAATGTCGGCTACCAGTCCCCAGCCGAAACGATTGCAGAGGCGCTGTTCCAGGCCTTGGATTTCGTTGGGAAACTTGTCTGAAGTGAGCACGATCTGCTTACCGCTGTCGTACAGCGTGTTGAAAATGTGGAAGAATTCTTCCTGGGTTCGTTCTCTACCGGAGAGGAACTGGACGTCGTCGAGGATGAGGACGTCGATCTTACGCATCCGCTGCTTGAACTCGCGTACGTGGTTTCGCGCGATCGAATCGATCAAACGATTGGTGAAGGTGTCGGCGCTGATGAACTGTACGCGCACGTTCGGCTCGCGTTCCACGATGGCGTTGCCGATCGCATTCACCAAGTGGGTCTTGCCGAGTCCGACACCGCCAAACACGAAATACGGGTTGTAGAGCGAACCCGGCTTGCCGGCGACAGCGATGGCCGCGGCGCGGGCGAACTGGTTGTTGGTACCGACGACGAAACTATCGAAGCCGTAACGTGGGATCAGTCCGCCGCGGGATCGGGCACTAGAGACCTGCTCTCGCCCGGCAGCCGGCGCCTTGGTGAATAAGCCGAGTTGGTCTTCACCGACGGCCCCGGTCTGCTCTGGAGCAAAGAGTTCACCTTGGGCAGAAATGTCGCCGCGATAGGTAAAACGGAAAGTTGCCTGTTTGCCGGCCGCCGCAACCCAAGCTGCGGCCAGTTCATCGAGAAAGTTCTCTTGGATCCAACCAGCGAACAGACGGTTGGGTACGGCGATCTCGATTTCCCCTTCGCGCAGGGCAACCGGTGTCAGCGGTTCGATCCAGGCGCAAAAGTCCTCTGCGCCGAGACGACTGCGGAGCGGACCGATGGCCTGCTTCCACAACATCAGCAAATTGGGCTGAGAGATCCTGTCCACGCGCGTTACCCACAGCCTTATCCACAGCTGTGGATAACCTGTGAAAAAGCCATTTCTTGAAGAATTTGCCGCTCCCGCGTCACTCCTAGCAGCGGACTTTCAGTTAGAGCGATACGGTGTTCGTTGCAAGAACGCGGAGTGCAGAACCGGTGCGTAAGCCCATGCGGCTGCCGTTTGCACAACACTCGGGACCTTGGTTTAGCTTTTCTTGCCGGGTTGCAAGCAGAGCGAGGAGGGTCACAAGTGGCGAATTCATCGGTTTCGGCGCGCCTGTTCGAACGTGCCGCGAGGGTTATTCCAGGAGGGGTCAATTCCCCAGTCCGCGCGTGGAAAGCGGTTGGCGGCGCGCCGCGATTCGTGCGTTCGGCCGAGGGCGCGGAGATCACCGATGCCGACGGCCGTTGTTACATCGATTTCATCGGTTCTTGGGGACCGATGATTCTCGGCCAACGCCATCCGGAGGTCGTCGCCGAACTCGAACGGGCGGTGGCAGAGGGGACGAGCTTCGGCGCGAGTACCGAGCTGGAAGTCGAGCTCGCCGAGCGGCTGTGCGCGCTGGTCCCGTCGCTGGAAAAGGTGCGGCTGGTAAACTCCGGCACGGAAGCCACGATGAGTGCCGTCCGCCTCGCGCGCGGCGCTACCGGACGCTCATCGATCATCAAGTTTGCCGGTTGTTACCACGGTCATTCCGACGGGCTCTTGGTCCGTGCCGGCTCCGGAGCGACGACGCTCGGCGTGCCCGACAGCCCGGGAGTGCCCGAGGAAATCGCCGGACTGACAAAGGTCGCCCAGTACAACGATCTGCCTTCGGTCGAGCGCCTGTGCGGTGACGATGTTGCCGCCGTCATTGTCGAGCCAGTCGCCGGCAACATGGGAGTGGTCCCACCCCAGGCGGGCTTTCTCGAAGGCCTGCGCCGCCTGACGCGCGACTGCGGCGCGTTGTTGATTTTCGACGAAGTGATTTCGGGTTTCCGTGCGGGGCTCGGGGGCTATCAGGCGCTTTGCGGCGTGACCCCGGACCTGACCTGCCTCGGCAAGATCATCGGCGGCGGGCTGCCGGTCGGGGCTTACGGCGGCAAGGCCGACATCATGGAGCAAATATCGCCGTCGGGTCCCGTGTATCAAGCCGGGACGCTTTCGGGCAACCCGCTGGCCGTACGGGCTGGCTTGACCACGCTCGACATTCTCGAGCGTGACCGTCCCTACGAGCGCATGGAGGCTCTGGCCGGGCGCCTCGAGCAGGGCTTGCGCGAAGCACTCGGTACGCGCTCGGGTTGCGTGCAGCGTGTCGGCTCGCTCTTGACGTTGTTCTTTGGGCCGGCGAGCGTCGGCAATTACGACGATGCCTTGAGCTGCGATGGCGAACGTTTCGCGGGTTTCTTCCGCGCGATGCTCGAGGAGGGAATTTGGATCGCACCGTCGCAGTACGAAGCCTGGTTTCTCTGCGCGGCTCATACGGACGAGCACATCGAGCGAACGGTCGAGGCCGCCAAACGGGCAATCGCGGCTTCCGACGCGGGCTGACGTGGCGAGATCGCCGGCGAGGACGAACTTCGAACTGCTCGGCCTTGCTTGGTCTTTGGGCTGGCGTATCGCCGCCGGGGTGACGCTCGGCTACTTGCTCGACACTCGCCTTGGCTGCGCGCCTCTGCTCACGTTGCTGTTTGCGATTTCCGCTCTGGTGGTCGGCGTGGTTCAGCTGATTCGCGCGATCGAGCCGGACGACGAGGACGGAGCGTGACCGGCCGCAGGGTCGAGCCGGCGCGCATCGCGCGCTCGACCCTCGTGTTGGCGGCGGTTTCTGCTGCGGTCGCCGCCGCGACTGGCGCGGCTGCATGGCCCAGCTTGCTTCTCGGTGCGGCCTTCATGCTGGCGAACTTTCACTTGATTCGCCTGCTCGTTTCCAGACTAATAGCGGCTGAAGGGAGCCCCGCCGTTGCCGCGGGGCTGCTGACCCTCAAGGTCGTCCTCGTGCTGGCTCTGCTGGCGGGGTTGTTCTTCCGGTTACCGATCGCGCCCATGTCGTTCGCGTTCGGTGCCAGTTTGTTGCTCGTTGCCGCCGTTCTCGACGCAACATGGCTGGGGGAGCCGATAGCGGACGATCCGCGGGGCAACGACGACGGGGAAGCCACGACGGAGCACTGACGAGGTATGGAGCATCATCCCATCATTTGGGTCGGTCTGATCCCCGGACTGAGCAGCCTTCCCGCCCACACGGTCCACGCGACCTTGGTGTTGATCGCCCTTCTGGTTTTTGCCCGCGTCGCCGGGAGACAACTAGCCGCAGCGCGCGAGGCCGGTACCGAACTGGTTCCCGACGAAAAACTGACCGCCCGTAACATGGCCGAATTGGCGGTGGGAGCCGCGGTATCGATGGCCGAAGACGTGATGGGAAAACGCGGCACCCAGTATGCGCCGCTCTTCGGCACGTTCTTCATTTTCATCCTGCTCGCCAACCTGATGGGGCTCGTGCCTGGGTTCGCGCCGCCGACCGGGGACTTCAACATTACCTTCGGGCTGGGCGTGGCGTCCTTTGTTGCCTACAACGTGATCGGTATTCGCGCGCAAGGCGTCGTCAACTACGCCAAACACTTCGTCGGTCCCATCTGGTGGCTCGCCGTGCTGATGATCCCACTGGAGTTGATCGACAATCTGGTGCGCCCCGTGTCACTGTCGCTTCGACTATTCGGCAACATGACCGGCGACCATCTGGTCCTGGAGATCTTCACCGGCCTGACAAAACTCGTCGTTCCTGTGATTTTCTACTTCTTGGGAGCCTTCGTTTCGTTGATTCAGGCCTTTGTATTTACACTGTTGAGCGTCATTTACGTCTCGCTCGCCATCGGACACGGTGAGGGGGAACACTGACGTAGCAGGGCGTGCGCCGCGTTGCCGGAGCGGAAGAGGATAGAGGCATTGGTCGATGCAACAGGAAGCGGCGTCGAGTAACCACAAGGAGAAAAGAGCAATGAGAAAGTTCAAAGTATTCATGACCGCCTTCGCTGGCGCTATGCTGACCGGGCTGTGCGCCGCGTCGACCGTGATGGCGCAGACCCACGGCGGTGGTGGTAGCGACAGCAGCGGACTGATCGCCCTCGGCGCGGGCCTCGGCCTCGGCGCGGCGGCTTTTGGTGCGGCCCTCGGTCAGGGGCGAGCAGTGGCGGCGGCGATGGAGTCGCTCGGACGCAACCCCAACGCCGCCGATCGGATCCAGACGCCGATGATCATCGGTCTAGCC
>CAZJCO010000129.1:0-7839 GCA_964544375.1 uncultured Myxococcales bacterium | reverse complement strand
CCATGCGCTCGCGGCGCACCTTGGACTGGATCACCTCGACGCCGCACTTCTCGCATACGACGCCACGGTGGCGCATACGCTTGTACTTTCCGCAGTTGCACTCGTAGTCTTTCGTCGGACCAAAGATCTTTGCGCAGAACAGTCCGTCCCGCTCAGGCTTAAAGGTCCGGTAATTGATCGTCTCCGGCTTCTTCACTTCCCCGTGCGACCACGACCGGATCGTCTCGGGAGATGCCACTCGGATGTTGATCGCGCTGAAGCTACGGGGATCTTTCGGCTTGTCGAAAAGCTGAGTCAGAAGATCTTCCATCAGGCGGCCTCCTCGTCTTCCGCTTCAACCAGATTGACGTCCAGCGCCAGCGATTGAAGTTCCTTGACCATCACATTGAAGGACTCGGGAAGCCCCGGCTCCAGATGATGCTCGTTCTTGACGATCGCTTCGTACATCCGCGTTCTCCCCGCCACGTCATCCGACTTGACCGTGAGCATCTCCTGCAGCGTGTATGCGGCGCCGTACGCTTCGAGCGCCCAAACTTCCATCTCCCCGAGCCGCTGGCCACCGAATTGCGCCTTGCCGCCGAGCGGCTGCTGGGTAACCAACGAGTACGGTCCAGTCGAGCGGGCGTGGATCTTGTCGTCAACCAGGTGATGGAGTTTGAGCATGTACATGGCTCCGACGGTGACCGGCATGTCGAAGGCCTCCCCCGTCTTGCCATCGTGCAGCGCCGTCTGTCCGGTCGCGCCGAGTCCTGCGGCGCCGAGCATGGAGAAGATCTCGTCTTCCCTGGCACCGTCGAATACCGGCGTTGCAACGTGGACTCCCCGCCGAGCCTTGCTGCCCAACTCGATCACGTCGTCGTCCTTGAGACCGTCGATGAAGTTGTCGACGCCCGTTCCGGCGTAGCTCTCCTTGAGCCTTGCTCGAAGCCCCGTGACATCCCCGCGCGAGGCCAAGTCGCTAAGTTGCGCGCCGAGTTCCCGTGCAGCCCAGCCCAAGTGCGTCTCGAGAATCTGACCGACGTTCATTCGCGACGGAACGCCGAGCGGGTTCAGACAGATGTCCAACGGGGTGCCGTCTTCCATGAACGGCATGTCCTCGACCGGAACGATGCGGGAAACCACCCCCTTGTTCCCGTGACGGCCGGCCATCTTGTCTCCGACCTGCAACCGGCGTTTGATGGCGACGAACACCTTGACCATCTTGATCACGCCCGGCGGCAACTCGTCACCCTGCGCCAGCCGCTCGATCTTGGCGTCGAACTGACTGTTGATCGCGTTACTACGGGCGTTCATCGCATCTACGATGCGCACCAGCTCATCTTCGACTCGTTCCTCGCCGACCTTGATTTCCGCCCAGTAGCTCGAGGGGATCTCGCCCAACTTCTCCGCCGACAGTACTTCGCCCTTGGCGATCAGCACCTTGCGGGCGTCGTCGGTCAAGCGCGTAACGGATTCCTTGCCGGCGACCAACTGGACGATCTGGCCGAGCGCACTGTGCCGAATGATCCGAAGCTCTTCGTCGCGATCGTTTTCGAGCCGATGCCGCTCTTCTTCTTCGATGCGACGCGCGCGCTCGTCCTTCTCCATGCCCTTGCGGGCAAAGACGCGCGCATCGATCACCGTGCCTTCCGTTCCCGGCGGCATACGCAACGACGTGTCCCGCACCTCACCCGCCTTCTCACCAAAGATGGCGCGCAGAAGCTTTTCTTCCGGCGAGAGCTGCGTCTCTCCCTTGGGGGTGATCTTGCCTACCAGGATGGAGCCGGGCCAGACCTCAGCGCCGATGCGGATGATGCCGCTGTCGTCGAGATCCTTGAGAGCCTCCTCACCGACGTTCGGAATGTCGCGCGTAATTTCTTCGGGACCGAGCTTGGTATCGCGAGCGACACATTCGAATTCCTCGATGTGAACCGAGGTGAAGTAGTCCTCCCGAACGAGGCGTTCGGACACGAGGATCGAATCCTCGAAATTGTAGCCGTTCCACGGCATGAAGGCGACGAGCACGTTGCGGCCGAGCGCCAAATCTCCGTTCTCGGTCGACGGACCATCGGCAATCACGTCGCCCTTGTTGACCCGCTCGCCGACCACCACGATCGGCTTTTGGTTGATGCAGGTATTCTGGTTCGAACGCTGGTACTTGGTGAGGTTATAGATGTCGACGCCCGGATCGCGTGGGCCCGAGGGACGATCGGCCTTGACCACGATCCGCTGGGACTCGACGCTCTCGATCACCCCCGGCCGGCGCGCAACCACGGTAACACCGGAGTCCCGTGCGACGGTCGCCTCGAGACCGGTACCGACTAAAGGAGCTTCGGTGCGCAGCAGCGGCACCGCCTGCCGCTGCATGTTCGATCCCATCAACGCGCGGTTAGCATCGTCATGCTCGAGGAACGGAATCAATCCGGCGGCCACGCTGACAAGCTGGTTCGGTGACACGTCCATCAAGGTGATTTGATCCGGCGACACCATCGTCGAATCCATCGTCTGGTCGCCCTGTGGAGAGATGCCCTTCTTACGGGCGGCAACAAGCTCGTTGACGAAGCGACCGCTTTCGTCGAGCGGCGCGTTCGCCTGCGCGATCGTATGCTCCTCTTCCTCGAGCGCCGTCAGGTAGACGATTTCGTCGGTCACGGCGCCGGCGACGACCTTGCGGTAGGGCGTTTCTACGAATCCGAAGTCGTTAATACGAGCGTAGGTGCTGAGACTCGAGATCAGACCGATGTTCGGACCTTCCGGCGTCTCGATCGGACAGACCCGCCCATAGTGCGTCGGGTGCACGTCGCGCACGTCGAAGCCGGCGCGTTCGCGTGTCAGGCCACCGGGACCGAGAGCCGAAAGTCTCCTCTTATGGGTAACTTCCGACAAAGGATTCGTCTGATCCATGAACTGGCTCAACTGACTCGAACCGAAGAACTCCTTAATCACCGCAGAAACCGGCTTGTAGTTGATCAGCTCCTGCGGCATCAGCGTCTCGAGGTCCTGCAGGCTCATCCGCTCGCGGATGGCGCGCTCCATGCGCAGCAGCCCCACCCGGTATTGGTTCTCCACCAACTCGCCGACAGTACGCACGCGCCGGTTGCCGAGGTGATCGATGTCGTCAATTGCGCCGTTGCCGTTCTTGAGGAGGATCAGGTAGTCGACGACCGCGAGGATGTCCTCGCGCCGGAGTGTTCCCTGCTCGAGAGGAACGTCGAGCCCGAGTTTGTGGTTGAGCTTGAGCCGCCCTACGGGAGACAGGTCGTACTTGTCCGGGTTGAAAAACAGGTCGTTGAAGAACTGCGTCGCCGTCTCGACGGTCGGCGGGTCGCCCGGACGCAGGCGACGGTAAATGTCGATGATCGCATCTCCGGCATCCTCGACCTTGTCGACCAGCAAGGTATTGCGCAGCGAGGGACCCCGATTCAGCTCGTCGATGTACAGCAGATCGAGTTCTGCGATGCCGGCCTCGCGAATCGCGTCGAACTGCTCCGCAGTAATCGCCCCATTGCACTCGACGATGACTTCACCGCTCTTGGGATCGACGATGTCGTGCGCAGCAATGCCGCCGATAATGTCGTCGAGCGCGATCGGAACTTCTTCGACCCCGGCTTCTTCCAAACGCCGCAGGGCTCCGCGGTTAATCTTACGCCCCTCTTTGACGATCACGTCGTTGCTTTGGGGGTGGCGAATATCCCGTGAGGAAACGCGGCCTTCAAGGGTCGTGCGGTTGAACTTCTTGTACGCCTTGCGGGCCTCGAGACGGATGTGGTCGCTCGAGTAATAGTAGTTCAGCAGATCTTCCGCGGTCATGCCGAGGGCTCGCAGCAGAACCGTCGCGGGGAATTTACGCCGGCGGTCGATGCGGACATAGAGAATGTCCTTGGCGTCGAACTCGAAATCGAGCCAGGAGCCCCGGTAGGGGATCACCCGCGCACTGAAGAGCAGCCTGCCACCCGCAGAGGTGCGGCCCTTGTCGTGGTCGTAGAATACCCCCGGGGAGCGGTGGAGCTGCGAGACGATGACGCGTTCGGTCCCGTTCACCATAAACGTACCGTTCTCTGTCATCATCGGGATCTCGCCGAAGTAGACTTCCTGCTCCTTGATGTCCTTCAACGTACGCGCCTGAGACTCGGGATCGACGTCGTAGGTGACCAATTGCACCGTCACCTTGAGCGGTGCCGAGAACGTCATGCCACGCTGATGGCATTCTTCGACGTCGTACTTCGGCTCACCGATGACGTAGCTGACGAAAGCCAGTTCCGCACTGCCGCTGAAGTCCTTGATCGGGAAAACCGACTTGAAGACCGCTTGCAGTCCGGTGTCCGGGCGTTCCTCAGGCGCCGAGTCGGCCTGCAAGAAGGCCTCGTAGGAACGCCGCTGAATCTCGATCAGATTGGGTACATCGAGTACCCTCCGGATCTTTCCAAAGTTACGCCTGAGCCTAAAGTTCTCGGTAACGATCAACGCCATCCTGACTCCTGCCGATAGGGCACGTTGAGGGAATCTCGAGCAGACGGGACTAGCCCGTCGCTACTTCACCTCGGCGCTACCGCCGGCTTCCTCGATCTTGGCCTTGGCCGCTTCGGCCTCGTCCTTGGCGACCGCTTCCTTGACGGGTTTCGGCACGCCCTCGACGAGTTCCTTGGCTTCCTTGAGCCCCAAGCCGGTGAGTTCGCGCACCGTCTTGATGACCTGGATCTTCTTGTCGCCAAATCCCGTCAGAACGACATCGAATTCGTCCTTGGCGGCCTCGGCTTCCGCAGCGCCGGCACCGGCGACCGCACCCGCGGCCACCGCAACCGGGGCTGCGGCGCTAACGCCCCATTTATCTTCGAGCTCCTTTACCAGCTCGGCAATCTCGAGAACGCTCGCCGAGGAAAGCTTCTCGATGATGTCCTGTCGTTCCTCTGTACTGAGAGCCATCGTATCCTCCTGTCTCTCCGATCAGCGAGCCGCGGCCCGCCGTTGTTCGTCTGATCTAGTCCGCTCTAGTCCGCCGCCTGCGCCTGCATAGCGCCGAGCTACTCCTCGATTTGACGCCGCCGCGCGTCGAGGACTTGCACCAGTTGCTGCGAAGGCGTCGACAGTAGCCGAACCAGCATCGTCGCCGGTGTCGTGAGCAGCGCTAGCAGTTTCGCGCGCAGCTCGTCACGCCCGGGCATCGCTGCCAAGGTTGCGACTCTCGCGGTGTCAAGAAGCTCACCGTCGAAGACGGCACCCTTGACCTCGAGCGCGTCGTGATCCTTGGTAAACTGCTGCACCGCCTTGGCGATCGACACGACGTCGGAAAATCCGAACGCCACGCCGGTCGGCCCGCTCAGCATCGAAGACATCTCGCTCGCGTCGGTCTCCGCAACGGCCAGCCGCGCAAGCGTATTCTTGGCGACCAAGAACTCCCCGCCGGCCTCGCGCACGCGCTGCCGCAGGTCGGTGATCTCGGCGACGTTCAGCCCGCGATAGTCTACCGCAATCGTGATTGCAGCCCGCCCAAAACGATCCGTCAGTTTCTCGACGGCTTCGACCTTTTCCGCTCGATTCATGGCTTCGTTCCGATCCGTATTTCTTTACGCGGCCGACTTCAGCCCGGACGGGTCGACGTGAACGCCGGGACCCATCGTCGACGACACGGCTACGCTGCGCATGTACTGCCCTTTCGCGCTCGCGGGCTTGGCTTTGATCAGGCTGGCGATCACGGCACGAGCATTCTCACAAATTTTCTCCGCACCGAAGGACACCTTGCCGATCGGCACGTGAACGATTCCGGCTTTATCCACGCGGTATTCGAGCTGTCCGGCCTTGAGCTCGCGCACCGTGCCAGCGACATCCTGGGTTACCGTTCCGACCTTGGGATTCGGCATCAAGCCCCGAGGTCCGAGAATCTTGCCGATCTTGCCAACCGATCCCATCATGTCCGGCGTCGCAACCGCGCGATCGAAATCGGTAAAGCCCTCGTCGCGAATGCGCGCGACCAACTCGTCCGCTCCCACGAAGTCCGCACCGGCCTCTTCCGCCTCTTTGGCCTTGTCCCCTTTGGCGAACACCGCCACCCGAACTTCTTTACCGGTGCCGTGCGGCAGACTTACCGTACCGCGAACGTTCTGTTCGGCGTGGCGTGGGTCGACCCCGAGCCGAATCGCCAAATCCACCGTCTCGTCGAACTTGGCCGCCGCTCCGGTCGCCGCGACAAGACCGGTCGCTTCGTCGAGTGAGTACAGGCGTCCGTGTTCCACGGTTTCCGCCGCACGACGATATCGCTTGCCGGGTTTCGTCATGTCAGCCCTCCACCTTCAGTCCCATGCTGCGCGCAGTGCCCTCGATGATCTTCATCGCCGCCTCAATCGTCACCGCGTTGAGGTCCGGCCGTTTGGTCTCCGCGATCTCACGAACTTGCGCGTGTGTGACCGTACCGACCTTCTCCTTGTTCGGCTCCGGCGAGCCCTTGGCGATCTTGGCAGCCTTCTTGAGCAACACGGACGCCGGTGGCGTCTTCGTCACGAAGCTGAACGAACGGTCCGCGTAGACCGTGATCAGCACCGGGATAATGACGTCGCCTTGGCTCTGTGTCTGGGCATTAAACGCCTTGCAGAACTCCATGATGTTCACGCCGCGTTGGCCCAACGCCGGACCGACCGGCGGACTCGGGTTCGCCTTGCCCGCCGGGATCTGAAGCTTGAGTTGATCTACGACTTTCTTCGCCATGACTTGGGCTATACCTTCTCGACCTGAACCAGCTCCATCTCGACCGAGGTCGATCTTCCGAAGATCGAAATGGATACTTTGAGCGTTCCTCTTTCCGGCCGGATCTCTTCGACGACGCCGTTGAAATCAGCGAACGGACCGTCAATGACCTTGACCTGTTCTCCCACCTCGAAGGCGACCTTGGCCTTGGGCCGGGTTGCGCCTTCGGCGATCTGCGTCGCGATTCGCTGTACTTCTTCCTCCGGAATTGGCGGAGGGTTGGTGCTGCCGCCGACGAAGCCAGTCACTTTCGGCGTATCGTTGACCAGGTGCCACGTGTCGTCGGTGAGCTCCATTTCGACCAGGATGTAACCGGGGAACAGGTTGCGCGTAGCCGTACGCTTCTTGCCTTTAACCAGCTCGATGACCTGTTCTGCCGGCACCAGAATCTCACCAAACTGCGACTCACGGCTGGCCGTGCGCACGCGCTCCTCGAGCTGCCGCTTGACGCTCGCCTCATAGCCGGAGTAGGTGTGCACCACGTACCACTGCTTGACGACTTCCGTCGTCTTTCCGGCCGCGCTTTCGCCGTTGCCTGTCGCTGTTTCGTTATCGGCCATCATTGTCGTCCGTTACGCGCGAAACACCACGCCGAGGAGCATCGACAGAACGTAGTCCACCAGCCCCAGGTAGATCGCAATGAAGGCAACGACGATCAGAACCACTCCGGTGAACGCCAGGGTCTCTTGCCGCGCCGGCCAGTGGACCTTCTTCACTTCGTTGACGACGTCGCCTAAAAAGCTTCTTCCTTGCGCGATGTATTCGGTTACGTTCGCCATAGGATTCTTCGTACGGCCTCCCGATGGTCCTCCGATCCTGGCGGGTCAGGCAGGATTCGAACCTGCAGCCCTCGGATTTGGAGTCCGATGCTCTACCAATTAGAGCTACTGACCCGTGTTCAGACCCTCCCTTCCTTATGGAGCGTATGCGTCCGACAAGCGGGACAGTACTTCTTGCGCTCCAACTTCTCCGCGCTGCGCTTCTTGTTGCGGCTCGCCCGGTAGTTCTTGCGCTTGCATGCTTCACAAGCGAGGACGATCTGGTCTCTCATCGCTCCGTCTTGCTCCCGCTACTCGTGGATCTTGGTGACGACGCCGGCGCCGACCGTCCGGCCGCCCTCGC
>CAZJCO010000128.1:0-7847 GCA_964544375.1 uncultured Myxococcales bacterium | reverse complement strand
CGCCCCGCCCCGACGCGGGACGGGTCCGCCCACAACCGCCCGTGAGCCCGCCGGAAGCACTGCCGGTGTACCCCCGCCGGCAGCAAGCGGCGGCCGGCCGAAGCTCGAAGGCTCGCGTTCGGCGGCGCCCAGCGGCGGACGCCGCGAGTTGCTTGGCTCTCCGCCGGTAGCTTCGCGAGCGGGCAGCAACGCTGCCGTCGGCGGCTCAGCCGGCGCTCCGCAGAAGCAGGCCCCGGCAACCGGAACCAGCCGGCGATCGCTAACGATGGCGCCAGGCGCTGCGGGCAGTGCGGCAACGCCGCCCGCAGCAGCGCAGGCGCCGGCAGAGCAGGCTCTGCCGAACGAGGCGGCTCGGGCCAACGCCAACGAAGACACGGATCTCGACACCGCGGCAAAGACGTACGAGATTCTTTTCGGTATCACGAGCAGTTCGGGTCCGGTCGCCGCGCTCGATTTCAGCGTTAGTTTTCTCGGCGGCAGCGGAGGCTGGGAAGGCGCCGGCGGCGGAGTCAACTGCTCGCCCGAAGCCCCGTCGTCACTGGCCGCGTTCAACGATCAAGGGCACGGCGGCCTGCGCGCCGGGATGGTCTGGCAAGCCGGGATCGATACGCCGGTAGCCGTCGCCGCCTGCGTGTTCAAGAGTCGTGAGGTCGTCGAGGCGGGCAGCTTTCGAGTCGAAGTGATCGACGCCTCCGATCCGGACGTTACTCCGATCGACCCCCTGCCGGTCGTCGAAGTCTTGAACGTCCGCTGATCGCGCTACTCGACAGGGCGGGTCGTGCGGCGCTGCCGCTTTTCGGGCTTGCCCTGCTCGGCCTTTCGATAGCCGTTTTTTGGCCGGCGGCCGACGGCGATTTCGTCTCCGACGACCTCAACGCGATTGTCCAAAACGAACACGTCGCCGGCCGCCTGAATCTCGGACAGATCTTCTCGACGTTTTCTTGGTGGGGCGGTAGCCGCGGCGATGCGCCCGGATACCGGCCGCTGACGACCCTGACCTTTGCCCTGAACCACGCGACCAGCGGCTCCTATACCCGCCCCTACCACGTGACGAACTTCGTCCTGCACGCTGCCGTCGCTCTGTGCGTGCTTCTGCTCGGCTCATCGTTCGGTTTGGGCCGCGCGGCGGCACTCTACGCGGCCTGCTTCTTCTGTCTACTGCCGATTCACGCTGAGGCCGTCTGCTGGATCGTCGGCCGCGCCGAACTGCTGGCAACCCTTTGGGTCGCGCTCTGCCTGCTCCTGTCGCTCGCTTACCTCAAATCGGGCGGCGGCCTTCGCGCCCTCTGCGCCGCCGCGCTCGCGCTCGCCGGCCTGTTGTCGAAAGAAAACGCGATCGCGGTGCTGCCCCTTCCCGCGCTGGCCTGCGGTCTGCTTTACCCTCGAGGCGAGCGCCCGGTCCGCCGAGCGGTCGAACTGACGATCTGCCTGCTGATCACGACGGCGCTGTATTTCCTGCTTCGCGCCTCCGCCGGGCCGGTGCTTCCAGCCGTCGCCGGCGACTTGCTCGACAATCCGCTCTCCGCGCTGCCGGCGGTTCGGCGCCAGCTCGGAGGACTGAGCATCTTGGGCCGCTATGCCCTGCTCACCGTCTGGCCCTCGCCGCTGTCGGTCGACTACTCATACGACGCGCTGGGCATCCGCCAGGGCTTCAGCGGGGACGTCTACACGATCGTAGGCGGGCTCGTTGTCGCCGGGTTTCTGTGGGCGTTGTTGTGGTTTTCCCGGCGCTTGCCTTCGATCAGCTTGGCCCTGCTGCTGGCGGCCGTCGCCTACGCGCCGGTATCGAACATGGTCGTGCCGATCGGCACGATCATGGGCGAACGGTTGGTCTACCTCCCCACCCTGGGCATTTGCATCGTTGCCGGGCAGGCCGCCGCATGGGCCTCCGGGCGCTGGCCGCGCGCGGGCACCGCAGCGGTCTACGCTCTGCTGGTCGCCGCATCCCTGGTGAACTACGCCCAGGCCAGTCGCTGGCAGTCGCCGGTTGCGCTGTTCGAATCCGCGGCGCGCGCTTATCCGCGCAGCGCGCGCACGCAGATGGAGTTGGCAAGCGCCTACGGACATGCCGGCCAAAGCGAAAACGCACGCCGGGCCTTTTCGCGTGCCGTCGAGATCAAGCCGGACTATGCCGCGGCCTGGTACAACCTGGCGAATTTCCTCGCGCGCAGCGGTCAATACGAAGAAGCGGCGTCGGCCTACGGAAAAGCGCTCGAGCACGCCCCGGCGCTGGCGCCGGCCTGGTACAACCTGATGTTGGTCCGCCAACTTCAGGGCCGTCCTCGTGAAGCGCTGCGAACGCTCGAAGAAGCCGCCCGCAGGGCGCCTGGCGACCCGGCCATCCATCTGCGCTTGGCCGAGTTCCTCGCCGGCATGGGACGCTCCGCCGACGCCGTCACGAGCTACGGGCGCGCGCTCGAGACAGGCGCCGACGAAGCCACGGTTCGCCTACGGCGTGGACGGCTGATCGAGCAAAGCCAGGGCTGCGATGCGGCGCTGGCCGACTACCTGGGAGTACTCTCGGTCGATCCCGCAAACGCCAGCGCCCGCCGCCGCGCGGTTGCCTGCTACCGCCGCATCGGCCGCCCGGCCGATGCAAACCGGCTCTTAGGCGGCGGCCAGTTGCAAACCGGCAGGTCGGCCGATACGCTTCGGCGCCGTGACTGACCCTCGCGCGCCAGCCAACGCTCTACAGCAGCGCCTCCTCGATCCGGTCTTAAATAGCGTATTGCGCATTCTTTCGCTGGTTGCCGTCTGCGGTATCGCCTTGTCGGCGACCATCGTTTACGTTCATCTGCAGCACGCCAACTCCGGCGCCGGCTACACCAGCTTTTGCAATGTCAGCGCCCGGATCAACTGCGATCGCGTGCTGACCAGTCCGTTTTCGGCTTTCCTCGGCGTCCCCGTCGCCTACCTGGCAATGCTTCTGTATACGGTGTTGGCCCTGCTGAGCGAGAGTGCGCGTCGCGCAGCGGAGCCTCTGCGGCGTGCGCTGGTTGCGCTGATCGCCTATGCCGCCCTTGGATCGCTTGCCTTCTCGCTCTACATGGCGGTCGTCTCGGTGTTCGTCTTGGGAACCATTTGCCTGCTTTGCAGCGGCCTGTATCTCGCGGCAATCGTGACCGCAGCACTCGCGGTTGGACTTGCGCGCAGACAGTGCTCTCTGCCGGCCGCACGCGGCCGATCAGAACGCGCCAGCCGCCCGCTGTCGCTCGCTCTCTGGTTCCTGATGAGCTGCCTCGCGACCGCGGCGATCGCCCGCTGGACTTGGCCGGCCGGTTCACAGCTGGGCTCCGCCGAACTCTCACTCGAGGAGCTGCGCGAGATCGATGCCGACTTCGTCGATTGGTACACTTCGCTGCCGATCATCGATCCTTCCAGCGGTGCCGGCCACGACATGGGGGACCCCGGCGCCCCGGTAACGATCGTCGAATTCTCGGACTTCGAATGCGCCTACTGCAAGCAGAACCACGCCCTGCTGGAAGATCTGCTCGAGCGACGTCCCGGTCAGGTACGCGTCGTCTACCGCCACTTCCCGCTCGACGCCTCGTGCAACGACGGCGTCAGCACGACGCTTCACCATCGCGCCTGTCGCGCGGCCGAAGCCGCCGAATGCGCGGCCGATCAAAAACGTTTTGTCGAGATGGCGAGCGCCTTGTTCGATCACCAAAAGCAACTCTTCGACGCCAACCTGCTACGTCTTGCCAAGAGCCTCGGGTTGGATAGCGAAGCGTTCGAGCGTTGCATGCAGTCGCACTCGACGCTGCGCCGCGTCGTCGAGGACGCGCGCGCCGGCGTAGCAATTCACGTCAGTTCGACGCCGACGATGCTCATCAACGGCAGAAAGGTAACCGGTTCGCTATCGCGCCCGGATGCCTACGACATCGCCGTTTTGATCGAACGGCAGCGCCTTCGAGAATAAGCCGAGTCGTCGGCCGCGGGCCGGCCGGCGTTCAGAGTTGCTCGAGAGCGGCCCGTAGCTTGCGCACACGGGCAAGTTCTGCCTCGACCCTAGAAAGACCCTGGATGCTTTGGCCGACGCTCGTAATCAGCTCCGTTATCGCCGCATCGTCGATCTGAGCCAGACGCTGCCGCAGGCGTTCGTAGAGCTCCAAAACGGCATCATCCGCAGTCGACTGGCCAATCTGTCCCGAGACCGCAGTCCCGAGCAGACGCTGCGCCGCCTGTAACACGGCCTCAGCCTGGTCGATCAGCTCGGTGACGCGAGAAAGAGGCACGATTCGACCATATTAGACCTTAGTCCAGGTAGCAATGCGTTTTGCTTTGCAACACCACAACGCAGGACGTAGGACCATAGTCTCGTCATTCCCCGATTGCGTGGCGACCATGGGCGGATGCAAGAATCCCGGCTTTTCGTGCAGAGTCGCAACTCCTTCGGGGGGCTAGATAGGACCGACGTCCTACCCCATTCGGGAGGAAAGCGAATATATTACAAGGAGTTATCGTGGAAGGCAGAAAATCTGGAACCCACCCTTTGGTGGCACGCTTGTTGCTCGATTGGGGGTCGGGTCCTGCCTCGCCAGGCTAGCCGAGGTCATCGAAACCGGCGCCTTGCGAAGGCCCATTGTCATTTAGCTCAGTAGAGGGGTGAATCGTGAAAAGTTCCTCAATGAATGCCCAACCATATTCGGCCTCGGCCGGCACGGCCTCGGCCAATCCGCAGCCGCAGCCACAGCCGCCGTCCCAGCCCTCGCCCTTCCGCGTCGAGCGCGAGCGGCCGCGGCCCAATCTGACCGAGCGCGAAAAGGAAGTGCTGCGCTTGGTGTGCGACGGACTGACGAACGCCGAGATCGCGGCCTGCCTCCACGTCTCGCGTGAGACGGTGAAGTCCGAGCTCAAGCGAATCTTTCGTAAGATCGGCGTCGGCAACCGCACACAAGCCGCGGTCTTGCTCGTCAAGAATCAGTGGATCTAATCCTCCTGGCCGGGCGCCCTGCACCGCGGGTGTGAGGACGCCCGGCGCTAGCCGGCCCTTTTCCCCGCCGCCCGCTCCAAGTAGACTTCCGGGACGCTCCCGGATGATCCGCCGCATCACCAAAGCCATCGGACTGGGGTTCATCCTCGCGCTTTCGCTGCCGTTATCGGCACGTTCCGACGCTCTGCTTTCGCGGGGTCTCTCGATCATCGACCGCAGTTACCTGTTCGGCTCGAAACTCGACCCCGGCAAACTCCTGGACTCCGGTCTCGAGTACGTCGAGGCACGAGTACCGGAGCTGCGCAACAGCAAAGTCTCCAGCCGGGCTTTCGTAGTCGAGACCCCGCTCTGCCGCATGCGACTGGAACTCCCGCCGTCGGCTGCCTCGGTGATCACGCTCGAAGAACCGCTGGAGCGAACCGAGGACTTCATCGAGCGATGCAGCTCCCCCCTGCCGGAGGACTTTCCGTCGCTTTCGTCGCTCTTGCTTCGCGGGGTGCTATCGGGACTCGATCCCTATTCGACCGTCTTCGACGCCGAGCGACGCACCGAACACAGCATCCAATTCCGCGGAAAGCTGGCTGGGATCGGAGCCCGCATCGGTATCCGAGACGAGCACTTGACGCTGATTCGCGTCTACAAGGACTCGCCCGCCCATCGTTCCGGGCTGCGCGACGGCGACGTCGTTCGCCGGGTCGATGACGTCTCGACCAACAACATGAGCGTAACGGAAGCGGTCCACCGAATTCGTGGAGTGGTCGGCTCTTCGGTGCGTTTGAGCGTCGAACGCGAAGGAGAACCCAAGGCCCTGACGATCACCGTGGTACGTGGAATGGTCGTCATCCCCTCGGTCGAAGTGCATATGCTCGACGACGGTATCGCCTACGCAGCGATATCGCATTTCAGCCAGACGACGCCCGCCGATTTCCGCAAGCGCGTTTCGACGCTCATCGAAACATACGAGAAAGACATCGGCCGGCCGGCACGCGGAGTTCTCGTTGATTTACGGACGAATTCGGGCGGAAGTATGCTCGGTTCGGCAGCCATCGGAAACCTCTTTCTCGACGAGGGAATCCTGATTACTACCGCCGGGCGCTACGGCGCCCCGGTGGCCGGCCTGACGGCCGAGATTCGCGCGACCCTGGACACGCCGTTTCGCGAGCTTCCACTGGCGATTCTCACTTCGCCGAGAACCGCCTCCGGTTCGGAATTGCTCGCGGCCAGTTTGCGGAACAACGATCGCGCCGTACTTGTCGGGGAGCGAACCTTCGGCAAGGGAACGGTGCAAAAAACCTACGGCCTCGGCAGTGACGCTGCTCTCAAGCTGACGGTTGGCAATTTTCTTCCCAGCGGCCGCGCCATCCCCGGAGGCGGCTTGACCCCCGATGTTCAAATCGATCGTTATGTTTTCGGCGACAACGGACTGCGCCTTCCCGCCAGTCATTCGGCCGAAGAGCTTCCGTTTTGGCTGCAGACGCCGAGTTGGCTGCATTCGGTGCGGCGCCGGGCGCTGGCGGTCTTGCCGATGGTCGAACGGCGCGAGGAAGATGCCGAGGAACACGCGCCGTCCGAAGAGGCCCTCGAAAGCAAGCTAGCGAAAGACCCGTTCGTGCAGCTCGGCGCCGAGCTTCTGCGACGCTACGGATCGACTTCGGCCGCCTCGATGCTGAGCGCCGCCGCCGTCTGGCTCGACCAGCAGCGCCGCGAAGCCGAACGCAAGGCGAGCGACGAGCTGGCATCGGAGAACCTCGACTGGCGCAGCGTTGCTGCCGGCGCCGACCGCCGGACGCAGCGGCCGGCGGTGTCGAGTCTGCAGACGCGAGTCGTCGGCCAACAGCAGGCGCTCGAGGCGGGGGAGCCGACCCAAGTGACCGTATTCGTACGAAACCAGGGTTCGCTTCCGCTCTACCGGTTGCGCGGGACCTTGCTTTCGAAAGCGCGCTTTCTCGACGGGCGCGGTCTGCTATTCGGTTATCTGCCGCCGGGCGCCGAGCGTTCCTGGCGCGTCGAAGTGACCCCTCCAAAAGCGATGCATACGTCGCGCGTGCTCACCGAGGTCGCCTTCTACGACGATCGTGGTCCGATCGGCAAGACCGCTGCACAGCCAATCGTCGTACGAGAAGCCGCACGGCCGCGCCTCGCCTACCGCATCCGCGCGCAGCGCCAGAGCGACACGGGGGTTTACGCCTTACACGTCGAACTCGAAAATCGAGGCGACGCCGCGGCCAAAGAAATTCGAGCTACATTGCGCCACCCGGAAGGCAACGAGGTGGAGATTCTCGACGGCACGAAAAACTTCGAAGAGCTTGCGCCTGGCGAGACCGTCGCTTTCGATCTGTCGGTCAAGCTGCTGATCACGCTGGAACGACCGCCAACGCTGGAACTCGTCGTCAGCGAAAACGAATTCGGATCGTTCGAGAAGACCGACCTATCGCTGCGCGCGAGCAAAGACTTTGGCCCCTGGCAGGACGCTCCCGAGGTTCGGCTCGCAGGCTACGTCGAGCGCAACGGCGAAAACCGCTTGATCGTCCGTGTTCACGACGCGAGCGGCCTGGCTTGGATCGTTAGTCGCCTGGACGGCGATCAGATCGACTATCGCGACCTCCGCGGCCGGCAAGAAACCGAGGCGACCGTCACCTTACCGTGGCCGCCGCCCGATTCGCCGGGCGAGCTCGCACGGCTCGTCGTGATGTGGCTCGCGGGTCTGGTTCTCTTCTATGGGATCGCCCTCTACAACCGGCTCGTCCAACTGCGCAACGGCAGCGAGAACGCCTGGAGCGACATCGACGTCCAGCTCAAGCGCCGCCACGACCTCGTGCCGAACCTGGTCGAGACCGTGAAGGGCTACGCCTCGCACGAGCGCACCACGTTCGAGGAGGTCACCGCCGCGCGCACGCAGGCGATGCCTCGG
>CAZJCO010000127.1:0-7849 GCA_964544375.1 uncultured Myxococcales bacterium | reverse complement strand
GGTTTTCTGTCCTGCCAGTTGCCGATCGATCGCGTCGAAATCGGACCGGCTGCCGGCGGCGCCTGCACGAGCAAGGCCCTGGGCAAGTGCGACAAGAAGCTCGCCAAGGTTTCCAAGCTGGCGACGGTTGCCGCCGAACGAGTTACCAAGAAATGCACGGGCGTCGCCTTGGCCGATGCGCTTTCGGGCCTCGGCTTTGCGGCCGACTGTGGCTCGGCGACGACGATCGACGAGCTTCGCACTTGCGCCGATGCGGCCGCAGATACCTCGGTTGAAGAAGCCGTCGGCATCGCCGAACCGCGCAGCTGCACGCTGCTTGCCGCCAACGGCCGCGCCGGCGGATTCGAATCGGTGTGTCTGCCGTTTTGCGGAAACGGCGTGGTCGAGGGCGCAGAGGTCTGCGACGATGCCAACCGCGACGATGTCGATGGCTGCCGCAACGATTGCACGCCCGGCTCGACGACCTTTGTGACGCTGACGCTAGCCAGCACTGCACAGCCGGCCGATACGCCCGACGGAACAGCGGGAACGGCGGTTGCACCGGGAAGCAGCCTGGCGATTCAGTTCGGTTCGACCACCTTCGATCTCAACCGTGCAATCTACACGCGTTTCTACGTTCCCGGTGCGGGCGACCCCAATGCCGTCTTGATCCTGATTCCCGGTTTTGCCGGCGGGTCGAACAGCTTCAAGTACCTGGCTGAAAATCTACTCGTACGCGCGCAAAGCACGCCCGGACTTACGCTCGAGGTCTGGGCCTTCGACCGTCGCACGAACCTGCTCGAAGACGACGCCGGCGCCGTCCTGGCCGACGCGCAAAACGATCCGCTGCTTGCCGCCGACTGGTACTTCGGCGACGAACTCGGATTGTCGCTCGATCCGCGGCTCACGCGTCGCGCCGAGTTTCATGCCGGGTCGGACGTGGCCTTCATCGCCAACTTTACGCCCCACGTCTTTGCGCGCGACATCGACGCCGTGGTCGAGGCCGCGCGAGCGCTACCGGGACCGCCCCAGGTCTTCCTCGGCGGTCACTCGCTTGGAACGACCTTTACGGCCCGCTACGCCGCAACCGACTTCGATCCGGGTCCGGGCGTGGTTGCCGGCTATTCGAAACTTGCGGGCTTGGTGCTGTTCGAAGGCGGAGGCGATTCGCTGCCGGCCGCTGCTCCGACCGACGACGACCTCGACTTGATCATCGCCAAGGCCGACGGTGGCCTCTACTACGCGGTGCGCGACGGCGCTCCGCGCTGCGTTGACGGTACCCCCTGCCCCGGCGGGGACGCCGACTGCGCGGCTGCGCCCCTGCCGGCCGGCGCCTTGACAAACAAGTGCGTCGAAGACGTCGAGGCCTACACCGGGGCCGATCTCGGAGCATCGTTCGTACCGGTCACGCCGCAGGTGCACGGCGCGGGCGACGTGATCGGCATCCAGGGGCGCGTCGATCCCGACGGCTTGGCGCTGCTTCAGCAGGACTTCGGCGTGGGCTCACCGGTCGACACCGTTGCCGGCCTTGGCCTGCTCGGCTCCCTGCCGCCGTCGAGCGCCGAGGCCTCGGTCGGCTTCTTCCTCGACGATGACTTCTCGCCGGTCACCGCGTTTCAAGCGTCCTTTGGGTACTCGAGCAACGGCGTCAATACCTCGATCTTCGGCTTGGTCCTGCCGCTCGAGGCGTTTCCGCCCGATCCCTACCGCCTGTGGCTCAACATCGATCAGCCGATGCCGTCCAAGGCGATTCCAAACAACGGGTTTCCGACGACGGCCAGTTCGACCAACGGGCAAGAGAAAGAGGTCTCGCGGGCGTCGATTTTGTTTTCGATGCTTCGAAGCGGCGGGCTCAACTTTGGTGACTGGTACTTCGCCTCGTCGGGGCTTAGCACGACGTCGGAGCTTTCCGGAGGCGGCACCTTCAGCGGCGGTCTCGATTCGACGCCGCTTACGGTCGGACGCGGCCGCGCCGACATCGAGAATCTGACGCAGGCCGGAGCGATCAACATCCCCGTGATCGGCTTTGGCGGCACCAACGGTCTGACGCCGACGAAAGGCTCGTATAAGAGCTTCGCCGAGAGCATCGGGATCTGCACCGCTCCGACTTGCGACGGGACAACGGCGCGGGTGGTCAATCCGCTGACGATCAACACCGTCTACGGTGATGTCGCCGGAGGCTACGAGGTCTATCTGAGCGAGGGCTACGCGCACATCGACGTGGTGACGGCCGAAGACGATCCGGCGCACAACAACGTCTACGATCCTCTGATGGCATTCCTCGACCGCAACACGCCCTAGGCGCCCGCGCCTGCGCGGCCCTCCCGTTGCCGCCGCAGGCGGTTCAGGCCACCATGGCCGCGGAGGAACTTGCCATGATTCGAGGTTCGATCAGCCGCACCAGTCTCGTCGCACTGTGCGTGACCATATTTCTCGCGGGCGTCGTTTCGACCGCTTCGGCGAAAACGTTCGACGATGCCATGAGCCCGGTGCTGGCCAATTATCTGACCATTCAAAAAGCGCTGGCCGCCGACTCGGTCGACGGCGTGGCGCAAGCCGCCGCCGCGATTGCCTCAGCCCGCGCCGAACTCGACAGCGCGGAGGCGAGCGGAGAGAACGCCGAGCAGTTGCGTTCCCTGCCGCCAAAGATCGAAACCGCCGCACGGAACCTGGAGAAGAGTTCCGACTTGGGCAGCGCGCGCGATGCCTTCCGCAATCTGTCGGCTCCGCTCTCGGCATGGGCCGTGCTGTCGAAACCCGACGGCGTTGTTGTCGCCTTCTGTCCGATGGCCGGCGGCAGTTGGGTGCAGCCGGCTGGCGAGATTACGAACCCGTACTTCGGCAAAGAGATGCTCCACTGCGGACACGTGGTCGGCGAGGACTTCCGGCCTTGCCCGCATGCAGGAGACGGTTCGAACGGCTGCGGCCAGGGTGGTTGCGGCGGCCAGGGCGGCTGCCCGCACCAGAACCAAGACAAAGCACCGCCCTGCTGCAGCGGCGCGACCGGAACCTGACTACTCGTCCTCTTGATTCCGGGCTAGCCCGGCCGCGACCGGTGTCTGTCGAGCGCGACGTTGGCGGACGAGTCTCTCATCCGTTAGAGCGCCTCGATGCGCGCCGGCACGAACTTATGCCACGGCGTTCCAGCGAACCAATCGCGGTCTTCGACCGAGGTAAGTTCGTTGGGTGAGACGCCGGCGGGAATCTTCGCACGTTGCCCGCCGGGATAGTCGATGCCGCTACCGTTGGGAAGCGACACGTGGCCGGGCTGCATACGATCGGAAAGCTCGACGCTCACCTCGGCCGAACTGCGCTTGGTCGTCACCCGTACCCGTGCACCGTCGGCCAAGCCCATGCGGCGCGCGTCCTCGGGGTTGATGCACAGCGCCACCGCTGCCGGTTTCTTGCGCCAGTCGGGGTTGCGCAGAATCGTGTTGGCAGTGAACGAGCGCCGCTCACCGGCCGACAGCACGAAGGGATACTCGTCGCTCGCCGCCGGCGCTTGCTCGCTCGAAAGACTGCGCAGTTCATCGAGCAATTCGGGGATCAGCATATGAATGCGCCCGTCGGGCGTGCGCACGCGCTTCCAGCTTTCTTCGTGCGGATCGACCGTGAAGATCAGCCCGCGATGCGAGCGGAGGATCGCGTCGAAGAGGTTCTCGCCAAGCATCGGGCCCTCGCCTTCGATGCCGGCGCGACGGATCGACTCGGGGTATTGCTGCGCGCACATATGCGCGGCGCCCCATAATGCCGCCGCGGCGGCGGCGCCGCCGGCAAGCGTCGGACCGAGGGTTCGGTAGAGCAGAACCGAAGCGCTGCGAAACAGCAGCGGCTGCTCGGCCATCAGGTGCTGAAACGCCATCGCGAACTGTAGCCGGCCGCCTTCTTCTAGGGCGCGGCGCAAGCCGGCAACCGCGTCGGCGGGCAAGCCGCCGAGCCGCTCGGTCAAGCGAGCATGGATTTCGGGTTCGCCGAGCGGACCGGCCGGCGGGTCGAGAAGCGGTTTTCGCAAATGAAAACAGTTCTCTGGGAAGTCGAAGTTAAAGAAGGTTGCCTCCCACTTTTCGAACTGCGTGGGCGCCGGCAGCACATAGTCGGCCAGGCGCGCGGTCTCGCTCATTGCGACGTCGATCACGACCAGGCAGTCGAGCGCCGACAGCGCCTCGCGCATGCGCGGGCCGTCGGCCAGCGAATGCGCCGGGTTGGCGCTTTCGCAGAGCATTGCACGGAAGCGGTCCGGATGGTCCGAGAGGATCTCGTCGGGAATCACGTTGCAGGGAATGAGTCCGGCGATGATCCGCGATCCGGTGACCGGGCTGAGTTTGTTGCCCGAGCCGCCTTCGCCGCCGGCGAGATTGACGAGAGAGCTGGGGATGTACTGCGCGCCCTGCTTGCCGAAGTTGCCGGTGAGCAGCCACACCATGCGGTTGAGGTAACTGACCAAGGTGGAGTGGTGGTTCATCTGCACGCCGAGGTCTTCGTAGGCCGCAACGCTGCTTGCCGCCGCCAAGCGACGCGTCGCTTGGCGGACAAGCGTCTCGTCCACGCCGGCAGTGCGGCAATATTCGCCGATCGGAATATCGCCGAGGATGGGCAGCAATTCCTCGCAGCCCGTGGCGTGCTCGCGGAGCCAGTCGCGGGCGAGCAAGTCCTCTTGCACGATCACCGCCGCCATCGCCGACAGCAGCCAGGCATCGCGGCCCGGGCGGACCTGCAAGTGGAAGTCGGCCAAGTCGGCGGTTTCGCTGCGGCGCGGGTCGATGACGATCATCGCACGTTCGGGGTCGCGGGCGATCTCTTTGAGGGTGACCCGTGCGTGCGGCAGTCCGTGCGATTGCCAGGGATTCTTACCGATGAAGAGCGCGACTTCGCAGTGCTCGAAATCCCCGCGCAGCATCGATCCGAACATACGGCCGTTCACCCAGAACTCGCCGGTCTTCTCCTGCGCCAGGGCGTTGGAGCGGTAGCGCGAACCGAGCGCGGCGCGCGTGGCCTGGGCGTAGCCGCCGGGCAGATGGTTGCCCTGCCCGCCGCCACCGTAATACAGGATCTTATCCCCTCCGAACTCGTCACGGATGGCGGCTAAGCGACCGGCAACTTCGGCGATCGCGGTATCCCAATCGATCTCCTCGAACGAGCCGTCGGCGCGGCGCCGGAGCGGCATCGTCAGTCGGTCGCGGCCGTTTTGATAGTAGTCGAGCCGGTGCGGCTTCTCGCAAGCGTAGCCTTTGGAGGCCGGGTGCGCCTTGTCACCGCGAAACTTGATCAGATGGCGGCCGTCTTCGCCGCCCAGTTGCACCTCGATGCCGCAGTTACACTCGCACAGATTGCAGGCCGTCGGTTGCCATTCGCTCATGCCTCGATCGCCTCCCCGCGCGCTGCCTTGCGACGGGCTGATGGCCCGCCGTAGCGCGAGGCGGAACCCTAGTAAAAATGGTTTTGTAATGCAACCAAATGTCGTCTATACTCCCCGCCCATGTCGAGGAAGCGCTTTTCCCATATGAATTGCTCGGTTGCGCAGGCGCTCGAGGTGCTGGGCGACTGGTGGACGTTGCTCATCATCCGCGACGCCTTCCTCGGCATGCACCGATTCGCCGAGTTCCAGGCCGATCTCGGCATCGCTCGCAACATCCTGGCCGATCGGCTGGCGCGCTTGGTCGAGCACGGCGTACTCGAAAAGCGAGACATCGGTCGCCGCGGCCGGCACTTCGAGTACCACCTGACCGAAAAAGGCTCGGACCTACTGCCGCTGCTCACGGCCATGCGCCAGTGGGCCGACCGCTGGGTGTTCGGTGAAGGCAACGAGCCGCTGCTGGTGCGCTGCCGCGAAAGCGGACGGCCGGTTCCGCGTCTGCGGGTGACCGACGAACGGGGCCGCCCGCTCGAGCGCTGGCAACTGCAAGTGGAACCGGGTCCGGGCGCCTCGCGCGAGACCCGCGCGCGTTTTCAGCAAGCCGGTGGCCGCCCGCTCAAGGCGTGACGATCGCGAAATTCGGATCGGGCTGGTCGAGCAAAGAGAAGAACTCGACGAGCGCCAGCCGGCTACCGTCGACGTCGATGTCACTGGAAAAGATCATGTCCTTGAGCCCCGCCGACTTGGTCACCAGGCGAATCCAGAAGTCGCGCGTCAGTTTCAGGGTTACGTCGGCGCCCGCCTCCGGCGGCGCTTCGCGGTAGTTCAAGACGGCGTGCTCGAGCGTGACGACGAACGAACGGTCGAGGTCGGTGAAGACGAAGTTGATCTTCAGCTTTTTGCCTTCCGCCTTGGGACCGTTTAGGCGCACGGCCATCGCATCGAAAAAGCGCCGCAGCGGCATGCGCCGTAGCAGCTCGGATGCCTCGCGAACGTCGAGCGCGCTGCCGGCGGCGCCGCCGCGAAGCTCGAGCGCCGCGCTCAAATAGACGTCGCGCCACGGGCCGGACTCGGCGCGGTATGCCAGTTGATCGTAGGTTTGCGCAAGCAAGTCGCGCGCGCCCTGGTTGTCGGGGTCGGCGAACACCAGGTGATTGAGCACCGTCGCCGTCCAGCGATACTCGCCGCGCGCGAAGTCGGCACGCGCCTTGGCCAGCACCGCCTCGGCGCCGCCCATGAACTCGACGTACTTCTTGGCCTCGGCCGCCGGTGGCAGCGGATTGAGGTGGGCCGGATTGCCGTCGTACCATCCAAAGTACTGCTGGTAGACCGCCTTGGCGTTGTGGCGCACGGTTCCGTAGTAGCCGCGCAGTGCGAGCGTGCGACGCAACTCTTCGGGCAGGCGAAGCTGCTCGGCAATCTCTGCGGGCGTTCGTCCCGCGTTCGCTAGTCGCAGCGTCTGATCGTGAATGTACTTGTACGCGTCGCGCTGCTTCTTCAGCTCGCTGGCAATGCGCGCCTTGCCCCAAGTCGGCCAGTGGTGGCTGGCAAACATCACCTCGGCACCGGGAAACAACCCGAGCGCCTCGTCGATCGCGCCGCTCCAAGACAGCGCGTCGCGCACTTTGGCGCCGCGCAGCGTATAGAGGTTGTGCAGGTTGTGCGTGACCAACTCGGCAGCGCAGTAGGCCTCGAGATCGGGCAGATAGAACGTCAGCTCCGCCGGAGCTTCGGAGTTCGGCGCGTACTGGAACACGAAACGCAGGCCGTCGATCGTCATCGGCTGCGGTGTGTGGTCGACCAACTCGCTCGGCGCGAGGATCGAAAACGAGCCGCGCGCCGGCTCTTTGCCAAGGCCCGAGCCGACGTGTCCGCGTGCGCTGCGTTCTAGGGCAAAGCCGTACATGAAGCTGGCGCGGCGGCCCATGGCGATGCCGGCAAGGATGTTTTCGCTGGTGGCCTCCTCCACGAAGCCTGCCGGGGCGATCAAGCGCACGCGGCCCGAGCGCACGTCGTGCTCGGAGATGATCCCCTCGACGCCGCCGAAATGGTCGATGTGACTGTGGGTGAAGATCACCGCCGTAATCGCGCGATCGCCCAAGTGTTTGCGCGCCAGTTCGAGCGCCGCACGCGCGGTTTCCTTCGAGGTCAACGGATCGACGACAATCCAGCCGCTTTGGCCTTCGATGATCGTCATATTCGACAGATCGTAACCGCGCACCTGATAGATGCGGTCGCTCACCTTGAACAGACCGTGGATGTTATTGAGGCGCGCCTGGCGCCAAAGGCTCGGGTTGACCGAGGCGGGGGCCGGCCCGCTTTCGAACTCGTAGCTTCCGGTATCCCACACCAGGCGGCCGTCGTCGCGGCGGATCACCACACGCTCGGCCCCGCCGATCAGCCCGCGGCGGGCGTCCTCGAAGTCGCGCTGGTCCTCGAGCGGCAAGCGGTGCGCAAGCGCCCGGGTCTCACGAGCGGCGGACGCGCCTGCCGCTCCGCGGCGCCGCGACGCCATCT
>CAZJCO010000126.1:0-7864 GCA_964544375.1 uncultured Myxococcales bacterium | reverse complement strand
AAAGGACTGTGGCGCCCACGCCCCTCTCTGCGGTCTCCGCGGGCCTCGTGGCCCGGGCCCCGCCGCGGGCGCGGGGGGGCCCCGATCGCGCTGCGTCGCCGAGCGAGCCGTACCTTCGTTAGTTGTCCCGCCCGCGGGGCTACTGCAATCGGCGGAGCCGCGGCCTGGTCGTCTTTCCACCGACGGCAACGCTGCCGCGCTGACCGTTGCATGAGGCCCGCATTTGCCCCATAGTGCCCGGAATAGAACACGTTTCAATCGTCGGAAGGACCACCGTGTACATCGATTTCACGCCTGAGCAAAAGGCGCTTCGTCAAGAAATTCGTAGCTATTACGAGGAGTTGTTTACTCCGGAGCTTCGCGCGGCGTTTGACGAGGAGCGCGAGGACCTAGGCGGCCCGGTCTACCGCGAGATCGTCGCCCGGATGGGGGCCGACGGCTGGCTCGGGATCGGCTGGCCCAAGGAATACGGTGGCCAGGGGCGCACGCCGATCGAGCAGTTCATCTTCTGGGACGAGACCTACCGCGCCCGCGCGCCGCTGCCGGTCATCATGGTCAACACGATCGGGCCGACGCTCATGCAGTTCGGCTCGGACGAGCAGAAAGCCGAACTTCTGCCGCGCATCGTACGCGGCGAGTTGCACTTTGCCATCGGCTATACCGAGCCGGACGCGGGCACCGACCTGGCCTCGCTCAAAACGCGCGCCGTACGCGACGGCGACGAGTATGTCATCGACGGCCAGAAGCTCTACACCACGCATGCGCAAGACGCCGACTACATCTGGCTGGCGGCGCGCACCGACCTCGAAGCGCCCAAGCACAAGGGTATCTCGATCATCCTGGTGCCGACCGACAGCCCGGGTTTTACCGTCACGCCGATTCCTACTCTGGGCGGCGAGCGCACGAACGCGACCTATTACGAAAACGTCCGCGTGCCCGTGGCGAACTTGGTCGGTCCGGAAAACGCCGGCTGGAAGCTGATTACCTCGCAGCTCAATCACGAGCGTATTACCCTGGCGATTCCCGGCACGGCCGACCGGCTGCTCGAGGAAGTCTGGTCCTGGGCGTCGCACGCGCGCGCGCCGGGCGGCGGGCGCATGGTCGACGAGCCTTGGGTGCAAGCCAACCTGGCACGGGTCTACGCCAAGCTCGAAGGACTCAAGGTGCTCAACTGGCGCTCGGCCTGGTCGATCACGGCCGGCCGACCCGACATGGCCGAAGCCTCGGCGGTCAAAGTGATGGGCACCGAGTTCTTCGTCGAGTGTTACCGTCTGTTGCTCGAGATCACCGGAGCCGCGGGCATCGTCCGCCAAGGCGAGCCCGGCGCGATGTTCGGCGGCCTGCTCGAGCAGGCGTACCGTGGCGCGACGACGCTGACCTTCGGCGGCGGCGTCAACGAAGTGCAACGCGACATTATTGCAATGGCCGGCCTGAGGCTGCCGCGCGTACAAGGCCGCGGCGCCTGAGGGAGGAGAGTGCATCGTGAGCGCTGAAGCGATGTCGAAAGAAGAACTCGAACGCAAGCTGCAAAGCTATGTCGGCCAGGACATCGGCTCGCCGGCGGTTGCCGGAGACGCGGTGAACGATGCGATGATACGTCACTGGTGCGAGGCGATGGACGACAAGAACCCGGTGTACACCGATGCCGAGGCGGCCGCCCGATCGGTGCATGGTGGAATCGTTGCGCCGCCGACAATGATGCAGGCCTGGATCCTTCCGGGCATCGCGATGGCCAAGACCGGGGGCATGGGACGGAACAAACAGACCGAGTTGCACGAACTTCTGAGTGCCAACGGTTACACGGGCGTTGTCGCGACCAACTGCGAGCAGGGTTACGCACGCTACCTGCGGCAGGGCGACCGCGTATCGGCCACGACTGTCATCGAATCGGTTTCCGAAGAGAAAGCCACCGCCCTCGGCATCGGCTACTTCATCAACACGCGCGACGTCTTCCGTGACGAAAACGGTGAAGAAGTCGGCTGGATGACGTTCCGCGTGCTCAAGTTCAAACCGGCGCAGCAACCGCAACAGGCGGCGCCGGCCGACGGCGGCGCTGCTCCGACAAAGCCGCGGCGCCTGCGACCGCTGCTCGGCCACGACAACAAGTGGTGGTGGGACGCCGTGCAGGAGGGCAAGCTGCTGCTGCAGAAGTGCTCGTCCTGCGGCACCCTGCACCATCCACCGCGGCCGATGTGCGGCAATTGCGGATCGACCGAGTGGTCGGGCGTCGAGGCTTGCGGGAAGGGTACGCTCTACAGTTACGTGGTCATGCACTATCCGAAGTTTCCCGGCTACGAGTACCCGCTGATCTGCGCACTGGTCGAGCTCGAGGAAGGGTTGCGCTTGGTAACCAACCTCGTCGGCTGCGAGCCCGAAGACGTCAAGATCGGGATGCCCGTCGCACTCAGCATCGAAAACGTCGACGAAGAAATGAAATTGCCGATGTTCCGGCCGGCGGCCTGAGCGGGAAACAAGCGATGGACTTTGGCTTTACCGAAGATCAACACGCGGTCGGCGATCTTGCGCGCGGCATTCTCGAGAAAGAACTCTCGCCCGAGCGCCTCAGAGCCGCCGAGCGTGACGAGGACTGCTTCGACCGGCCGCTGTGGGAGACCTTGGCAGAGGCGGGGCTGATCGGACTGGCCTGCCCGGAGGCGGCCGGCGGAATGGGCTACGGCGTGCTCGAAGCCTGCTCGTTCTTGCTCGAGATCGGCCGCACGGTGGCGCCGGTCCCGGCCTTGCCGGCGATCGTCGCGAGTCTGGCCATCGCCCACTTGGGCGACGAGGAGCAACAGGCGCGCTGGCTCGCTCCGCTCGCTGCGGGTCGCACGATTCTCAGCCCGGCGCTCGACGATGCCGGCTCCAGCGATCCCGGTGTGCCGGCGACGACCGCCCGCGCCGACGATGGCGGTTGGGTGCTGAGCGGCTGCAAGCGGCACGTGCGAGCGGCTCATCTGAGCGAGCGCTTGCTGGTGCCGGCGGCGGTAGGCGAGGCAAGCGCAGTTTTTATCGTCGATCCGGCGGCCGAGGGGGTTTGCGCGACGCGGCAGAGGACGTCGAACGGTGAGACGATCACGACCGTCGAGCTTGACGGCGTGCGCGTTGCCGGCGAAGACCTGCTCGGGAAGCAAGCCGGCGGCAGTCGCGAGGCGGCACGCTGGCTGGCCGATCACGCGATCGTTGCGGCGTGCGCCGTGCAGCTCGGAGTGGCCGAGAGCGCGCTCGAAATCACCAGCAACCACGTGCGCGAGCGCGTGCAGTTCGGTGTGCCGATCGGAACGTTTCAGGCGGTGCAGCACCGCTGCGCCGACGCCTACATCGGGATCACGACGATGCGTTGGTGCCTGTGGCGCGCGGCCTGGGCGCTGTCGCAAGCACGCCCGGCGTTGCGCGAGGCGGCGATTGCCAAGTTTTGGGCCGCCGAGGCCGGCTCGGCCGTCGTCAACGCCGCCCAGCATCTTCACGGCGGCCTCGGCGTCGACCTCGATTACCCGATGCATCGTTATTTTTTGTGGTCGAAGGGCCTCGAACTCGAACTCGGCTCGGCGGCCCAACAACTCGCGCGGCTCGGCCGCGACATGGCCCGCACGGGCCCTCCTGCGGAGGCACGATGACGATGGCGACACCATCCTTCGAGCAGGTTTCGGTCGGCGACAAACTTCCGGATCTCGATATTCCGATTACGACGACCTTGATCGTTGCCGGTGCGCTGGCTTCGAGAGACTTCACACCGGTCCACCACGACAAAACGGCGGCGCAGGCCACCGGCATGCAGGACGTCTTCATGAACATTCTTACGACCAACGGCTTGGTCGGCCGTTACGTAACCGATTGGGCCGGCGCCGACGCGATCATTCGCGGCGTGTCGATCAAGTTGGGGACGCCGAACCTTCCCGGTGACACGATGAAGATGAGCGGATCGATCGCCGCCAAGAACGAAGACGACGGCACCGTCGCGGTCACGGTCGTCGGCTCGAACTCCTGGGGCGATCACGTGACCGGCACCGTGCAGGTGGCCTTGCCGAAGGGGAGCTGAGCATGCCGACCACACTCAAGGACGAAGCCGCGATCGCCGGCATCGGGCAGACCGAATACTCGAAGAATTCCGGCCGCTCGGAGTTGCAACTGGCGGCCGAGGCAGTGCGTGGCGCGCTCGACGACGCCGGTCTGGATCCCTCGGACGTCGACGGGATGACGACGTTCACGCTCGATACTTCCGATGAGATCGAAGTCGCTCGCGCCGTCGGCATCGGCGACCTTACCTTCTTCAACCGGATTCCGCACGGCGGCGGTGCGGCGGTGGGCATCGTGCAGCAAGCGGCGATGGCCGTGGCTACGGGCATCGCCGACGTGGTGGTGTGCTATCGTGCGCTCAACGGCCGCTCGGGCCAACGCTACAGCTCAGGGGTCGGTGAGGGAGTGGTTACCTCGGACCTGATCCACTGGAGTTGGTACATGCCCTACGGGCTGATGACGCCGGCTAGCTGGGTGGCGATGTGCACGCAGCGTTATATGCACGAGTACGGTTGCACGACGCTCGACCTCGCGCAGGTGGCCGTATCCACGCGCAAACACGCGGTGAACAACCCGGCGGCGTTTTTCTATGGGCAGCCGCTGACGATTGAAGACCACCAAAACTCGCGTTGGATCGTCGATCCGCTGCACCTTTACGATTGTTGTCAAGAGACCGACGGTGGCGCGGCGGTTGTCGTGACCTCGCCCGGGCGCGCGCGGGATCTCAAACAGAAACCGGTGCTGATCCGCAGCGCGGCGCAGGCCGCCGGCGCCGATCAGGAGTCGATGACGAGTTTCTATCGGCCGTCGATTACCTGCCTGCCCGAGATGGACCTGGTCGCCAAGCAAGTCTACGAGATCGCCGGCCTCGGGCCCGAAGACATCGACGCCGGGATCATCTACGACGCCTTCACGCCGATCGTGCTGTGGCAGTACGAGTCCTTCGGTTTCTGCAAGCGCGGCGAGGCAGCGGACTTCATCAAAGATGGAAATATCGAGATCGGCGGCCGTCTGCCGTCGAACACGCACGGCGGGCAGTTGAGCGAAGCCTACATTCACGGCGTCAACGGCGTGGTCGAAGGCGCACGCTTGATTCGCGGTACGTCGCCCAATCAGCCCGAACGATGCGATCACGTGCTCGTCACCGCCGGCGTCGGTGTGCCGACCAGCGCGATGATTTTGGGAAAGATGAACTAAAGGAGAAACACGAAGATGCCAGAGGCAGTCATCGTCGAGGCGGTCCGCACGCCGATTGGAAGAGGAAAACCGGGGAAGGGCGATCTATCGGGATTTCACCCGGCGGTCTTGCTGGGGATGGCGCAGAACGCGCTGATCGAGCGCGCCGGCATCGATCCGGGCTTGGTCGAACAGATCATCGGCGGCTGCGTGACGCAGGCCGGTGAGCAGTCCAACAACATCGCGCGCCACGCCTGGCTCACCCAGGGCAAGAATTACGAGATCGCCGGCACGACCTGCGACGCGCAGTGCGGCTCGAGCCAGCAGGCCAACCATCTGGTCTCGTCGATGGTTGCTGCCGGCATGATCGATGCGGGCATTGCCTGCGGCGTCGAAGTGATGAGCCATGTTGGCCTCGGCGCGAACGTTCTGAACGGACCCGGCTTCTTCCAGCCGGAGGAGTGGCCCTGGGATTCCAGCCCGGATCAGTTCCAAGCCGCCGAACGCATTGCCAAGAAGCGCGACATCACGCGCGAGGACTGCGACGGGCTCGCGCTGCGCTCGCAAGAAAACGCCAAACGCGCGCGCGACGAGGGGCGCTTTGCCCGCGAGATCCTGCCGATCGAAGTTCCGTTGCTCGACGACTCGGGCAACCCGACGAGCGAGACGCGCACGGTCGATTCCGACCAAGGGATTCGCGACACCACGTTGGAGGGGCTCGCCGGCCTCAAGCCGGTGCTTCCCGACGGAATGCATACGGCGGGCAACTCCTCGCAGATTTCCGACGGCGCCTCGGCGATTCTGTGGATGAGCGCGGACAGGGCGAAGCAGCTTGGACTCAAACCGCGCGCGCGGATCCGCTGGGGCGCGGTGGTCGGCTGCGATCCGCACTACCTGCTCGACGGACCGGTCGACGCGACCAACCGCATGCTCGAGCGCTCGGGCATGAAGCTGTCCGACATCGATCTGTACGAAATCAACGAGGCCTTCGCGGCCGTCGTGATGTCGTGGGTCAAGGTGTTCGATGCCGACATCGACAAGCTCAACGTGAACGGCGGAGCGATCGCGCTCGGCCATCCTGTCGGCGCGACCGGCTGCCGGCTCTTGATCACCGCGCTGCACGAACTCGAGCGGCGCGACAAGGAGACGGCCTATATCAGCATGTGCTGCGGCTCGTCCCTCGGCACGGCGACGATTCTGGAGAGACTGTAATGATGCTCGACGGCAAGGTAGCGATCGTAACCGGCGCCGCGCGCGGTCTCGGCCGCAGCGAGGCGGTCGAACTGGCCCGGCACGGCGCGCGCGTCGTGATCAACGATCTCGGAACGACTGCCGACGGCTCGGGCCGTGACGAAGAGCCGGCGCGTGCGGTGGTCGAAGAGATCAAGGCGATCGGCGGCGAAGCCGTCCCTCATTTCGGCGACGTTGCCGTGTGGGAAGACTCGCGCGCGATGATCCGCACCGCCGTTGATCACTTCGGCGATCTCAACATTCTCGTCAACAACGCCGGCTTCTGCCGCGATCGGATGATCTTCAACATGAGCGAGGAGGAGTTCGACGCGGTGATTCGCGTGCACCTCAAGGGCCATTTCTGCGGCATGCGTTTTGCCACCGAGTACTGGCGCAACAAGTCGAAGGCCGACGGCGCGCCGGTCTACGGCCGCATCATCAACACCTCGTCGGAGGCCTTTATCTTCGGATCCCCCGGGCAGCCGAACTACGCCGCGGCCAAGGCCGGCATCGTCGCGATGACGATGGCGGTTGCGCAGACGCTGCAAAAGTACGGCGTGCTGGCAAACGCGATCATGCCGCGGGCGCGCACGCGCATGAACGACACGCCGCAACTGGCGGCGATGTTTGCCAAGCCCGACGAAGGGTTCGACACCTACGCTCCCGAGAACTGCTCGCCGCTGGTGGCCTACCTGGCCTCGCCCAAGGCCGAGCGGGTCTCCGGTTACGTGATGATCGTCTACGGCAAGCACGTCACCATCGTCGAGCGTCCCAACATCGATACGAAGTTCGAAAACGATGATGTGTGGACGGTCGATGCGCTTGACCAGCGACTCGGCCCCTACTTCGCCGAGCGCAATCCGGTAACCGACGGATTTACCGTGCCGCCGATGTGACCGACGGGCGTTCCTTCGATGCGATCGTCGTCGGCGCCGGCCCGGCCGGCGCCACCGCGGCCTACTATCTAGCCGGCGACTACCGTGGTGCCGCCGCCAAGCGCGTCGCCTTGCTCGAAAAGGCGCGATTCCCGCGTGACAAAATCTGCGGCGATGCCTGGTGCGCTCCGGCGCTCGACATTCTCGAAGAGATGGGAGTGCTGCAGCGGCTCGAAGCCGAAGGTCTGGTGCGCGACACGACCTCGGGTGGTTTTGTATCGCCGGCCGGAGAGTCCTACATCGCCGCCGGCGCCGACGGCGGCGCGCCGGGCACGCGATGCTACGCGATCAAGCGCGTGATTTGCGACGAACGCATCGCCCGGCGAGCGGCCGAGGCCGGCGCAGAGTTGATCGAAGAGGTCGCCGTCACCGGCGCTTGCCTGGAGCAGGACGGCCATTGGACGGTGAGGGCCAAGGACGGCCGGCGCTGGCGCGCCCGCATGTTGGTTGCGGCCGAGGGGGGGGGGGGGGGGGGGGGGGGGGGGGGGGGGGGGGGGGGGGGGGGGGGG
>CAZJCO010000125.1:0-7864 GCA_964544375.1 uncultured Myxococcales bacterium | reverse complement strand
TCGCGCAACTGGTCTCGGAGTACGGGCTCGACTGCTACCCACAAGAAATCGAGATCTGCGACCACAACGAGATGATCGGCTACATGGCCTACTCCGGAATGCCGGCCCACTACCCCCACTGGTCCTACGGAAAGGCCTACGAGAAGCTCAAAACGCTCTACGAGTACGGGGTACAGGGACTTCCCTACGAGATGGTCATCAACTCCGACCCCTGCCTCGCCTACCTGATGGGCGACAACTCGCTTGCCTTGAACGTGCTGACGATGGCACACGTTTACGGACATAACGACTTTTTCAAGAACAACTTCACGTTCCGCTCAACCCGTGCCGAATTCACACTCTCGGCTTTCAAATCCCACGCCGAACGCGTGCGTAACTATATCGAAGATCCCAGCATCGGACTGCGGCGCGTCGAATCGCTACTCGACGCCGCCCACGCACTATCGCTCCAGTGCCGGCGCGATTTGGCGATCCGCAAACTCGACCGCCAGGCCCAACGCGAACAGGCGATCAGCGCGGCACAGCCGCCGGACGACCCGCACCGGAGCATTCATCCGACTCCCGATTATCAGGAACCCGAGCTGCAGCGCGTGCCGCTGCAACCGGAAGAAGACATGCTGCTGTTCATTCGTGACTACAATCCCTTCCTCGAAGAATGGGAAAAAGACATTCTGACGATCGTCCACGAGCAGGCCTGTTACTTCATTCCGCAGATCGAAACGAAGATCATGAACGAAGGATGGGCGAGCTACTGGCACTACCGGATCATGAACCGTCTGGAGCTTCCACAGGATCTTCGTCTCGAATTCATGGTGCAGCACAACCGAGTTCTCCAGCCTCAAGCCGGTGGCCTCAATCCCTACCATCTCGGATTCACTCTGTGGCGGAGTATTGATCGAGAGCACACGGGTGCCGAGGAGGACCGAAACGCAGACAGTCGCGAAGCTCTGGAGGCCCTGTTTCACGCCCGCGAAAGCGAACGCGACCGCTCTTTCCTACGACGTTTCTTGACCGAGGAACTGGTACGATCGCTTGGTCTCTACGAGTACGCCCAGCGCAAGCGCGACGTCGTCGTTACCGAAGTAGCCGACGCCGACGGATGGGAGTGCATCCGCGATGCGCTGGTCGCTAGCGTCGGCATGGCCTCGGTCCCCGTCATCAAAGTCGAAGACGCCGATTTCAAGAGCATGCGATCACTGCTTCTTCGGCACAGCTTCGACGGGCGCGAACTCGAACTCGAACACGCCGAAAAGACGCTCGAGTACACCTACCGTCTTTGGAAACGGCCCGTCGTTTTGGCGACCGTCATCGCCAAAGAGCCTACTTGGCTCGAATTCAACGACGAGGGTCTTTCCTCGCGCAAAGCCGAAGGCGGGCGTTCTTAAGGGTCGACGCGAACCGTCGCCACCGCCCTCGATTCCACGGCTTCGCCCGAGCCCACGGCTCCAAGTCCTTCGGCGGTCTTGGCCTTGACCGAGACCCGGTCGGTGGTGCAGCCCAGAGCTTCGGCCAGTCGGTTGCGCATGGCGTCTCGGTACGGCGCAAGTCTTGGCCGCTCCAAAACGATCGTCAGGTCGACGTGAACCACGTGCGCCCCCCGCTCGGCGAGCAGGCCCACGACCTCGCGTAAGAACAGCATGGAGTCGGCGTCTCGCCAACGTTCGTCGCTCGGCGGAAAGTGTGTTCCGATATCGCCGGCCGCTACCGCTCCGAGCAACGCGTCGCACAGCGCGTGGGTCGCGGCATCGCCATCGGAGTGCCCGACCGCCCCGCGGTCCGAGTCGATCTCGACCCCGGCGAGCACCAGCCGCCGTCCGACCTCGAGCCGATGCACATCGTAGCCCTCTCCTACTCGCATAGCGCCCCGCGCTCGCCCATGTTAGCATCCTTGCGTCCCGCTTGCTCGATTCGCCGGGACCGCCGCCAGGAAAGCGACATCGCAATGCCCTCCAGTCACCGCGAAGCCGGTCCGCCGTTCAGTCCCGACCGAGAGATGGTGCTGGCCAGTCTGCGGGATGCCGTCATCGTCCTGTCCGCTGACGGCAAGATATGTCACGTGAATCCGGCCGCCGAGGTTCTGTTCGACCGATCGCACAGTGGTTTTCTCGGAGCCGACCCCGACGAAGTCTTCGCCGACGCCCAATGGCTTTGCAAGCTTCTGGAACGCAAGCGCGCCTCGATGGAGAGCACGGTCCGAGGCAAGGGTCGGCTCGGCAGCGACGACGGGCCGGAGATCGTCGCCGTGGCAACCACACTGCACGACCGTGGCGGTGCCGAAAGCGGTATCGTCCTCACGCTGCAGGATTCGGGACAGCACCGGTGGCTCGGGGTCGACGAGACCGCGCGTGAGCACCTCGAAGAACTCGATCGTCTAGTAGCGAGCATCGGGCACGAACTGAACAATCCTCTTTCGGGAATCCGCGGTGCCGCGCAGATCTTGACGAAGAAGCTCGCCGACCGGCCGCAACTAGCCGAGTACGGTGCGATGATCGTTCGCCAGGTCGATCGTATGGCGGAACTGATCGACAATCTGATGAAGCTAGAAGCTCCCTCGCCGCCGATGTCAGCGGTCAACATCCATCGCGTGCTGCAGGAAGTCACGATGCTCGAACAAGCCGAAGCCGACCGCCGTGGGGTGCAGATTACCACGGGGTTCGATCCCAGCCTGCCACCGGTACTCGGCAATGCCGCCCAACTACAGCAGCTCTTTCTCAACCTGCTCAAGAACGCGCTGGCCGTTTGTCCCGACAGCGAAGGGACGATCCGCATTGCGACGCGCATGGAACATTCCTTCTACGTCGACACCAGCACTGGGCGCGTACGCTACCTATCCGTCGAGATCAGCGACAACGGCCCGGGCTTCGACGAGGAGACCTTGCGGCACATGTTCAGCCCTTTCTATTCGGGCACCGAGGGCGGGCACGGCATCGGCCTGACGATTGCCCGCAACATCGTCGCGATCCACGGTGGCCACATCCGCGCGAGTGCGGGCGACAGCGGCGGCGCCAGCTTTCGCGTTACCCTGCCGGTCGCGGAAGAATAGGCGAGCCATGATGGCGCGTGATGTCGGAAAGATCCTGGTCGTCGACGACGAAGCCGACGTCCGGCGTGTGATCGCCGACGCCCTCGAAGACGACGGCCACCAAGTGGTCGTCTGCGACGATGCCGAGCGCGCCCTCGAACTTCTGGCCGCAGGCCGCTACGACCTTGCTTTGGTCGACATCAACCTACCCGGAATGAGCGGATTCGAGCTGCTCGACCACTACGGTGCGGGCTCCGCGGACACCGCGATCGTGATCATGACCGGACGCGCAACCGTCGCCAACGCGATCGAGGCCACTCGGCGAGGCGCTTACGACTATGTCACGAAGCCGTTCGACTTGGACGCCATCCGCTTACTCGCACACCAGGTACTCGAACGCAGTCGCATGCAAGCAACCTTGGGAGACCTCCGCGACCAGGTTCGCGCGAGTTACGAGCCCGGGGTCGAGATCGTCGGTCAGTCGGCGGTCATGCAGGATCTCTACAAACTGATCGGGAGGGTCGCCGCAAGCACGACGACGGTGTTGATCCAGGGCGAAAGCGGTACCGGCAAGGAGCTGATCGCACGTGCCCTGCACGCGTATTCAGATCGCTGGCAGGCTCCGTTTGTCGCTGTCAATTGCAGCGCGATCCCAGCCGATTTGCTCGAGAGCGAAATGTTCGGACACGAACGCGGCGCCTTTACCGGAGCTACCGAACTGCATTGCGGCAAGTTCGAACAGGCGACTTCGGGAACACTGTTCCTCGATGAGATCTCCGACATGCCGTTAGCGCTTCAAGCAAAACTCCTGCGCGTGCTGCAAGAACGAGAGTTCAGCCGTGTGGGCGGGCGCGAACTGTTACCGGTCAATTGCCGCATCATCGCTGCCAGCAACAAAAAGATGGAGAAGGAAGTGCAAGCCGGCCGCTTTCGCGAAGACCTTTATTTCCGATTGCAGGTCGTCGTCGTCAACCTTCCGCCACTACGCGAGCGGCGCGACGACATTCCCATTCTCGTCGACCACTTTCTCAGCAAAATCAATGCGCAGCATAAATTCGACGTTCGCGGTATTGCGCCGGAAACGCTGGCCCTGCTCGCCGAGCGTCCCTGGCCGGGCAACGTGCGCGAACTGGAAAACGTGCTGATTCGCGCTGCGGCGCTCTCGCCGCAGCGGGTGTTGACCGCGGCCGATTTGCAATTCGACAGCGACCGGGTCGCGCAGAGACTAACCGACGACGCGCCGCTCGACGACTTTGTGCGAGCGCGGGTCAAAGGTTATCTCGACAGCTTCGGCGAGGCACCCGCACGTAACGTCTACGAGCGCGTCATAAGAACGGTCGAACGCGTGTTGATCGCAACCGTGCTCGAACGAACCGGCGGCAACCAGCTCCGTGCGGCCGAGATTCTCGGGATCAACCGCAACACGCTGCGCAAGAAGCTGACCGAACTGCAGATTCCGGTGCCACGCCGGGGTGACTAAGTGATGCTCGAACCCGGCCCCATCTATCCGATCCTCGACTGCAAGAACTCCGGCGAGCAGGACTTCATACGCCTGCGGCGGCTCGCACTCGCGGTTGCCGAAGGCGGCGCGCGACTGTTGCAGTTGCGTGCCAAGCAATTACCCGATCAGGAGTTTCTCGAACTGGCCACGAATCTGGTGGAGTCGCTCACGCCCCTCGGCTGCCGTTTGATCGTCAACGACCGCAGCGACGTGGCAATCGCCAGCGGTGCCGCTGGAGTTCATCTCGGAGACCAAGACCTTCCCGCGTCCGACGCCCGCGCTCTGCTCGGCGCGGATGCGGTGATCGGCTACTCGACGCACTCGCTCTCCGAGGTGGATTCAGCCGACGCGTTGCCGGTCGACTACCTTGGCTTCGGACCGGTATTTGAAAGTCCGACGAAAGCCGGCGTGCGCAGCCCTCGTGGAATCGACAAACTCCGCGAGGCTTGCAGCCGTTGCCGCTTACCAGTTGTGGCGATCGGCGGACTCGACATCCGGCGGGCTCCAGAAGCCTGGGCCGCCGGCGCTCGCTCGGTCGCGGTCATTTCGGAACTCGAAAAGAACGAGAATCCACGGGACCTGGTGCAGCGCTACCTGCAGACAGCCGGAGACGTGCCGAAGCGAGGTGTCTAGCCGAGGCCGCCGCCGTCGAAGGCTTCTCCACCGTCGTCGCGGTGAGCCAGGTTACGGAAGCGCGCGAACTCCTTGTCGAACATCAGTTCGACATGACCGATGGGCCCGTTGCGTTGCTTGGCAATGATGACCTCGGCGATGCCGGGATTGGGCGAGTCGGAATGATAAACCTCGTCTCGGTAGATGAACGCAATGACATCGGCGTCCTGTTCGATCGCACCCGAATTGTGACTGACGATTCCGTCGGCGAGCCAGCAGGCGGTACCCGGTACGGTCAAATCGTAAACCGTCTCGCGACCGGCCGGGCGGATCGCAACGACGCGATCCCACAGCAGATCGCGTCCGCGCTGAGGGACGCGCCGCCCCGATTCGACCTCGGCGGCTCCCTTCCCACCAAGCCGCGCAGCGGCCGAAGACTGAACCAGCGCGACGCCCTGCCCGGACCGGGGCTGACCGGCAAGGTCGGCCACGCCTTCGAGCGATCCGCGTTCGCGGATCTGCTCGATAAGGGTGCGCTGCCTGCCGATGCCGCCGATCTGCTCGGCATACGCCGCCATCGCCACGGCACCCCGAACCACAACGTGGTAGGCACCAGCCTCCGTACTCGAGGCCACTGCGCGCAGCACCGAGTGAATGCCGCAGCGTAGAAGTAAGGCCATGACGTCCGAGGCAAGTTCGCTATTCGGCAATCGGAACTGGATGTGGGGCTTCGCCGTATTTTTACCCAGCTGAACGCGCGCGACAGCAAAGGCCAGGTGCCTGAGGAACAGCGCCGTCTGTTGCATCGGCAAACGGAAGAGAGCCTCAGGAACCCTTGCGCGCAGATCGCCGTCTGGGATCGTCACGTAGCGCATCAGCCACGAAATGAATTCGGCACTGCCGAGCGTGAGGATCGATCCTTTGCGCCGCACCTCGATCGCGTCAAAGGCGGCATGGGCCGAGTCGATAAACACATCGCCCGCCGCTCGCGATTGTTCTCGAAATGCGACGCGGCCATCGGCCATGACCGCGGCACCGAGCGACAGGTGCGCCAACAGAGCGATGCGCGCCTCGGGCAGTCTTTGCGGCCTCTCCGGCTCCGGTAGATAGCGGGTAACCGCCAAGCGATCTCCGATATTCAGATCGCGTACTCTGCGCCAGCCGCTCTCGGCAAGCAGACGATGACTAGCGGTCACGCGGATCCTACGGCCGCTGCCCAACTCCACCGACCAGACCGGCCGGCGACCGACGCGCCAGACGACCTCGGCCGCGGCGTGCGCCAGTCGCGCACCTTTCGCCAAGCTGACGACGCGCGGAGTCATCCCGACGAGATCGCGAACCGGAACACGCCGGCCGTCGCTCAGGTTGACCAGCGTGTCACCGGTCACGCACTCGCGCAGGTCGGCCATCACCGGCTTCTTTTCCGCACGCAGTTCGACTTGCCGGTTGAGCTGCGACAGCGCCACCACCGGCACGTTCAACTCCTTGGCCAGGGCCTTGAGCGAACGCGAGATATTCGAAATCTCCTGCTCGCGACTGTCCTCGCCCGCACCCCGCATGAGCTGCAGATAATCGACGACGATAAGCCCGAGGTTGGCGTCCGGATCACGCTTGAGTCGTCTCGCCCGCGCGCGCAGTTCCATCACCGAAAGCGCCGGCGTGTCGTCGATAAAAATCGGCGCGCTGCCGAGCCGGCCTGCGGTCAGCGCCAGATTCTTGAAGTCGCGATCGTGCAACTGGCCGATACGAACCTTGGCCAGGTCGAGTTCCGCCTGAGAGCACAGCATGCGCATCACTAGCTGCTCGCTCGACATCTCGAGGGAAAAGACGACCACCCCGACGCCGTTATCGAGCGCGACGTTCTCGGCCACGTTGAGACATAACGCCGTCTTTCCCATGCTCGGCCGGCCGGCAACGATGATCAGATCCGACGGCTGGAACCCGGCGGTCAAGCGATCGAGGTCGAGAAAGCCGCTGGCGACCCCGGTGACCGCCGACTTTCGTTTGATCAGGGCCTCGATCTTCTGAACCGAGTCGACGATCAGCGTATCGATCTTCTGCGGCCCGATGCGACTGGCACCCTCGGAAATCTCAAAAATCGACTGCTCGGCCTCGTCGACGAAACGCGCCGTGTCGACCGCCGCCTCGTAACCACGCTCGACGATGTCGGTCGACACCCGAATCAAGCGCCGCAGCACGGCCTTCTCACGCACGATCTTGGCGTAGTGCTCGACGTTGGCCGCTGTCGGAACCCGTTCGGACAACTCTACGATGTAGGAGAGCCCGCCGACGCGCGTCAGCTCGTTGCGCTGTTTGAGCCGCTCGGAAAGAGTGACCGTGTCCATCGGCAGTCCTTCTTCGGACTGCGCCGTCATTGCGGCAAAAATACGCGCGTGTCGCTCGACGTAGAAATCTCCGCGGCCGACCAGGTCGGCGATCCGGTCGTAGGCGTCGTTATCGAGAAGAATCGCCCCGAGGACCGACTCCTCGGCCTCGAGACTGTGGGGGGGTACCCTAGAAAAGCCGCCGCTTCCGCCACTCATGCCGCTGGTCGTTGATGACGGCCGCCGCATTGAAAATCAAACACAGCCTCGTCATCGATGTGCAAAACGTCGCGGAATGCTCTAGTTGCGCGGCAACTCGCTTGCGAGTTGCCGCAGGCGATCGAGCGCTCGCAGCAGTCGTGCTCTGAACGAAGCCCACTCATTACCGTCGATCAGTACGCGCGG
>CAZJCO010000124.1:0-7876 GCA_964544375.1 uncultured Myxococcales bacterium | reverse complement strand
GTGGAAGGTCAGTTGTCGGACCACGCGCGCGTCCACCGCGGAGACGACAATGCCGCCGCCGCCTTCGATCAGCACTTCCAGCACGTCGCGCCTAGCAAGTTCTCGCAGCAGCCGTAGCCAGCCGCGGCGGCCTCGCGTGGGCAGTGCCAAAACCTCCACTCCAGCGGCTTCCAGACGGGCCCGCCGCCTGGCTGGCGCGACCGGCCCGGCAACGATCAGACAGGAGCCGGGACCGCTGACGACTTTGGCCCCGGGCGGGGTGCGCAGGCTCTCGTCAAGCACGACACGCAAAGGATGACGCCCGCCCCGCAGACGGCAGGTCAACCTGGGGTCGTCGGTCAGCACCGTCCGGATTCCCACCAGCACGGCATCTGCGCGGGCCCGCATTTGATGAACCAACCGTCGAGACTGGAGTCCACTGATCCACTTGGAGGCTCCGCTGCGGGTCGCGATGCGACCGTCGAGACTCGCCGCCAATTTCACCTCAACCCACGGTCGCTGCTCCCGCACCCAACAATCGAAACCTCGGATGAGCTCTTCGCAGCACTCCTTGCGGACGCCCTCGAGGCACCGGATGCCGGCCCGCCGCAAGCTGCGCAACCCTCTGCCAGAAACCAAAGGGTTGGGGTCACGGGCTCCTACGACCACACCGGCCACGCCTGCGGCAATCAGGGCTTTACTGCAAGGCGGTGTCCGACCGGTGTGCGAACACGGTTCGAGCGTAACATAGGCGACCGCTCCACGCGCCCGTTGGCCTGCTTCGCCAAGCGCTTCTATCTCCGCATGCGGCAAACCCGCACGGCGATGGAATCCGCGGCCAACGACGCGACCGTTCTTCACCAGCACGCAGCCCACCGCAGGATTCGGTGCCGTCCGGCCGAGAGCGCGCTCGGCCTCGGCGCAAGCCTCGGCCATCCAGCGCTCCGCGTCCCCCGCCCACGCCGTCATTCACTGCCTCCCCGTCCGGCGCCGTTCCTTGACGATCGATTCGAGCGCCTCATGGAACTCATCGATGTCACGAAACGACTTGTAGACCGAAGCAAAACGAACATAGGCCACGTCGTCGAGCTCCTTGAGCGCCTCCATGATGGCCTCGCCGATGACCGTACTGGCGATTTCACGCGAGCCGGCTTCGTGAAGTCTGCGTTCCACGCCGGCAACGACGCTGTCGATCGCCTCGGCTGACACGGGACGTTTCTGGCAGGCCTTCTTCAGTCCCGCCAGGATTTTCTCGCGTTCGTAGTTCTCACGCCGGCCGTCTTTCTTGACAACCATCGGCAGCATCAAATCGGCTCGCTCGTAGGTCGTAAATCGCCGGCGGCAACCAAGACATTCTCGACGCCGCCGGATGACTTCGCCGTCACCTGCCTCACGAGAGTCGACCACGCGGCCTTCCGCATGGTTGCAGAACGGACACTTCATCTCATCGCCCTACCGTGGCCTGTTCGCCCCGTCGAAGCGAGATTTCAGTCGTCCTCGAGGTAGCGATGGGATGGGTATAACGGAAAGCGCTTGCACAGTTCGATCACCTCGGAAGCCAGTGCGGACAGCGCGTCGGCATCGTCACTGCGGCCGAGAGCCCGTGCGATCAAGTCGGCAATTCGGTCCATCTCAGCCAGACCCATCCCACGGGTCGTGACCGCAGGAGTTCCGAGTCGCAAACCCGAGGTGATGTACGGCGGTCGCTCGTCGAAAGGAACCGAGTTGCAGTTGGCGGTAATCCGCGCTCGGTCGAGCGTACGTTGAGCGTCACGCCCAGTCATCTCCCCGCGCCGGAAGTCAACCAGCATGAGATGATTGTCGGTACCGCCCGAGATCAACTCGAAGTCTCTATTCATCAGGCCCCGGGCCAGAGCATCAGCGTTCTCGACGATACGCTTCTGATACTGCTTGAACTCGTCGGTCAATGCCTCGGCGAAGGCCACCGCCTTGCCGGCAATGACGTGCATCAACGGTCCACCTTGGTTGCCCGGAAAGATCGACGAGTCGATTTTCTTGGCAAAGTCCTCGCGACACATGATGATGCCGCCGCGCGGCCCGCGCAGGGTTTTGTGCGTCGTCGTCGTTACGAAGTCGCAAGCTGGAAACGGCGATGGGTGTTCCCCGGCCACCACGAGCCCGGCGATGTGGGCGATATCGGCCATCAGCAACGCGTCGACATCGTCGGCGATACGCCGAAACGCCTCGAAGTCGAGGACACGCGGGTAGGCGCTGTGTCCCGCCACGATCATCTTCGGACGGTGTTGCTTGGCTAGGCTCGCGACTTCTTCGAAGTCGATACGATAGTCGCGCTCGGACACACCGTACGGCACGACATTGAAGAAACGACCCGAGAAGTTGACCTTGCTGCCATGGGTGAGATGACCGCCATGCGCCAGATTCATCGCCAAAATCGTGTCGCCCGGATCGAGCATCGCAAAGTAGACAGCCATATTGGCCTGCGAACCGGAATGCGGCTGCACGTTGACGTGCTCGCAGGAGAATAGCTTTTTGGCGCGGTCGATCGCCAGCTGCTCGACAACATCGACGTACTCGCAACCGCCGTAGTATCGCCTGCCGGGGTAGCCCTCAGCATACTTGTTCGTAAGCACGGAACCGGTCGCCTCGAGTACCGCCTCGCTGACGACGTTCTCCGACGCGATCAACTCCAGATTCAGTTCCTGACGGCGGCCCTCCCTGCGAATCGCTTCGTAGACCGCAGGGTCACGTTGCTCGAGTGTGCTCATCGGTCGCCTCGTTCGTCCGTTTCCAATTGTTTGATCTTGTCCACGCGACGGGCGTGGCGGCCACCCTCGAACGACGTCTCCATGAACGTCCGCAAAATATCCCTGAGTTCGGGGTCCGGAACCTCGGATCGCAGAACGACGACATTGGCGTCGTTGTGTAACCTGGCCATTTGCGCAGCATGCGCGTCGTGCGCAAGCGCCGCACGGACCCCTCTAATCTTGTTCGCGGCGATCGACATGCCGATACCGGTACCGCAAAACAACACGCCCCGCTCGGCCTCTCCGCACGCAACCGCCGAGGCAACGGTCGCTGCGATATCGGGATAATCAACCGCCTCTTCGCCCTCGGTGCCGCAATCTCGGACCTGGCAACCTTGGCCGAGTAGCAACTGGCAGGCACGTCGCTTGACCTCGACGCCGCGGTGGTCACTGCCGATGACGACGCGGAGAGGCTTGGACGCTGGCGTTGTCGACTGCTTACTGATGGCTTTCGATGTAGGAGACGATGTCCTGAAGCGTACGGATCTTTTCTGCGTCCTCGTCCGAGATTTCCAGGTGATACTCTTCTTCGAGCGCCATGATCAATTGTACGATGTCGAGCGAATCCGCGCCCAGATCCTCGAGAAAAGAAGATTCCGGCGTCACTTGCGACCGGTCCAAGGTCAACTGGTCGCAAACGATCTCGATTACCTTGTCCGTAATTGACGACATCCTCGTCCACCTCCGTATGGGCGCAAACTCGACCTCGCCTACATATACATGCCTCCGTTGACTTGCAACACAGAGCCGGTCACATAGCCGGCCTCTTCCGAGCACAAAAACGCTACCGCAGCGGCGACTTCGCTGGGACTGCCGGTGCGGCCGACGGCGATGTTCTCGAGCGCCCGAGCGCGCAGCGCCGCGCTCATGCCGGCGCTCATCGGTGTCTCGATCAGCCCGGGAGCCACGCAGTTCACCGTCACCCCCTTGCGACCGACCTCGCGCGCCAAAGAACGCGCGAATCCTTCCAGTCCCGACTTGGCGGCGGCGTAGATCGTCTGCCCTGCGTTGCCCAGTCGGGCAACCACGGAACTGATGAGAACCACGCGTCCGTAGCCGTTCTTGAGCATGGCCGGCAGCATCCAACGCGTCGTCGCGATCGCGGCCTCGAGGTTTACCGCTAGTCCACGGCGCAGCCGCTCCGCGTCGACGCGCAAGAGCAGTGCATCGTCGGTCGTTCCGGCCGCATGAACCAAGATATCGATGCTGCCCGCCTCGTCGAGGATTTCGCTACTCGCCGCCGCAATCTGCCCGGGTTCGGTGAGATCGGTTCGCAGAATGCGCAGCGGCTCTCCGCGGCCGTCGAGTCGGTTGGCCAGTTCGGCGGCGCGCTCTTGGTTGCTACGATAAAGGCAATAGACCCGTGCCCCACCCCGCAGCAGGCGCTCGCACACCGCCGCACCGATTCCGCCAGAACCTCCGGTGACGACCGCAACGCGGCCCTGCCATTGCTTTTCTGCCACGGCTTTTTTGGCCCCACCGCCGGTTTTCGCGCGACCGATCCGCCGCACTCAACGGCGACGGAGGGTACGCCCGAGCCTAGTCTTCGCCGACCTCTACAACCTGACGTCCACGATAATGCCCGCATGATGGGCAAGCGCGGTGCGGAACCGTCTTCGCCCCACAGTTCGGGCAGGTTCCGGTAGCCGGCTGGGCCAAAGCATCGTGAGAGCGCCGTCGATCACGCTTGGCTCTCGAAGTTCGTCTTTTGGGAACAGGCATCGTCTACTTTCCCCGGCCGCTCGGCGGCCCTTGCGTCGGCGTCTCGGTCATCGCCGCTAGCGACAGCGACACGCCTCCCGATTCAAATTCGCCCCGCAGCCCGCACACAGGCCACGGCACTCCTCGGCGCAGGTTCTCGCATCGTCAAGACCGAGTATGGCCTGCTCCCGAACCAGGGGAGCCAAGTCGATCTCATCGCCGGCATAGTGGGCGAGCCCCGCGTCGTCGTCTTCGTCCGCCCGCCCGCTGGCTGGCGCGATCACGAACTCGAAGTCGCGCTCGAGTCGCCAGCGAAATTCATCGAGGCAGCGCGGGCAAGAGGCCACGACCGCCGCCGCAACCGTGCCAACGAAGGTGACTTCGTCGCCGTAGCGATAGATTTCACCAGCAACGGCAAGATCCTCGTCGATCTTTTGCTCGGACCATCCGGGCGCCTGAGCAACCAGATCGTTGACGGCGGCCGCGCTTTCGCAAAACTCGATCTTGCGCGCCTCGCTGGGAAGGTGCGACACCCGGACAATCATCGCCTACTCCGCCTGAGCCGTTTAGCGGGCCGCTAAACAATGTTTGATAACGAAAACCGAAGCCGGAGGCAAAGTTGCCCCAACCGCTACTCGCGGGGGTTCTCGAGTCGGCGCAAGCGCCGGAACAGCTCCGGAAGCCGCTGCAATAGGACCACGTAGCGGCGCCACACGCCGATCGCCACCGCCGGCAGACCGGCAACCACCTGGCCAGCGTCCACGTCACCGCTAACGCCGCTCTGCGCGGCGATTTGGGCGTCGTCGCCAACTTTCAGATGGCCCGCGAAGCCGGCTTGGCCGCCGACCATCACGCGCTCGCCGAGCTGGGTACTGCCGGCCAGTCCGACCTGCGCCGCGAGCATCGATCCGCCACCGATTCGGCAGCCGTGGGCAATCATCACTAAGTTGTCGATTTTTACGCCGCGACCGAGCTTGGTCGCACCAACGGCGGCTCGATCGACCGTGGCATTCGCTCCGAGTTCTACGTGATCGGCCAGTTCGACCGAACCGATCTGGGGAATTGCCAGAGGCACGTCACTACCACGCGGGATGAAACCGAATCCGTCGCCTCCAACGACCGCGCCCGGCTGGAGCGTCACGTCGTCGCCGATCGTGCTGCACTCGCGGACGACAGCCCCGGCGTGGGCGGTAAACCGGTCGCCTATGCGCACCTGGGGATAAACCGTCACGTGCGGATGAATCCGGGCGTCCTTGCCAATCCGGGTTTCCTCCCCGATTACCGCGTAGGCCCCTATCGAGGCGCCCTCGCCAATCGTCGCGCTAGCCGCGATCGCCGCCGTCGGGTGAATCCCGGGATTCGCCGCTGGCCGCCGGTCAAAGAACTGGAGGGCTCGCACCAACGCCGCATAGGGGTCATCGACGCGAATCACCGTTCGCCCACGGCTCGCGTCCGAGCGCCCAACGATCACGGCTCCCGCCTCCGTCCGTTCCAGCAGGGAGGCATAGCGAGGGCTGGCAACGAAGGTCAGCTCGCCCGCGCCGGCCTCGTCGATCGGAGCGACCCCGACGAGCTCCCGCTCGGCGTCGCCCTCCACCTCCCCTTCCAACATCCGAGCCAGTTCACTAACGCGCATGGCGATCGTTTAGCCTACGAAAGGCTGCGGGACAAGGCCGCCGAACGCAACCTTGGTTTTGCCTTTCGCCCCGTCCTTCGCCAAGATCAGCAATTCCGGGAAGGCGCCTATCGCGCCCGGCAATTCACTCCGGAGACCTCGAACGACCATGATCCAACTGGACTTTGAGAAGCAAGGCGGCCTCGTGCCGGTGATCGTGCAGGACGCCGACGACGGGACGGTCTTGATGCTCGCCTATATGAACCAACTGGCCTTCGAGCGAACCTTGGAAACCGGAACGGCCACATACTGGAGTCGCTCCCGCAACCAGCTTTGGGTCAAAGGCGAAAGCTCGGGGAATACGCAAGAAGTCAAAGAGTTGTGCGTAGACTGCGACGAGGACACCGTCCTGCTGAAAGTAAAGCAAGTCGGTGGCGCCGCCTGCCACGAGGGCTACCGCAGTTGCTTCTTCCGGCGCGCCGAGGGCGGCAAGCTACAGGTCACCGGCACACGGGTCTTCGACCCCAGCGAGGTATATAAAAAATGAAGCCTCTGGCATTCGGTATCCCCAAAGGCAGTCTCGAACAGTCGACAATCGAGATCCTCAAGAAGTCCGGCTGGCGCGTCTCGACCTCGTCGCGCAGCTATTTCCCGACGATCAACGATCCTACGATCCGCTGCTCTCTGGTCCGTGCTCAGGAAATGTCGCGTTACGTAGAGCTCGGCTCGCTCGACTGCGGCATCACCGGTAAAGACTGGACGAGCGAGAATGGCTCGGACGTCGAAGTCATTTGCGACCTGGTCTATTCGAAGGCCTCGTTTCGGCCGACCCGGTGGGTGTTGGCGGTCGCCGGCGATGCGCCCTACCAGAAACCGGCCGACTTGAGTGGCAAACGGATCTCGACCGAGCTGGTCGGCTTCACCCGGCGCTATTTCGAACAGAAGAAAATCCCGGTCGAGGTCGAGTTCTCGTGGGGCGCTACCGAAGCCAAGATTGCGGCCGGTTTGTGCGACGCGATCGTCGAGGTAACCGAAACCGGCAGTACACTACGCGCCAACGGCCTCAAGATCATCAAGGACTTGATGCAATCCAATCCGCAGTTGATCGCCAACCGGAAGGCGATGCGCGCCAAGACCAAACGCCGTAAGATCGAGCAGATCGCGACGATGATGCAGGGAGCCTTGCGAGCCGAGGCCCAGGTCGGCCTGAAACTCAACGTACGCAAGAGCGCGGTCAAGAAGATTACCAAGCTGCTGCCCAGCATTACTGCGCCGACGGTAGCCGATCTCTACGGTACCGACTGGGTATCGGTCGAGAGTGTGATCGCCGAGGACGTCGTACGTGACATCGTACCGGAGCTGATCGAGGCGGGCGCAGAGGGAATCGTCGAGTATCCTCTCAACAAAGTAATCTGATCGCAGCGGCTTATGCCTTTCTTGTCGTTGCCCTGACCGAACCGACCGTGCCACCCATGCAACCACGCACCGCTATGGTGCAGGAGGGTTGCCATGGGCAAGACACGTTTCGTTCACGCGCTCGTCACCGGGTGCCTGCTGATCTCATCCACGACGGTGCTCGCCGCCGAAAGGGCCAAGCTGCCGCCGCCATGGCGCTGCGGTCGGGCACTGGTCAATAGCTACAACCGGGTGTTAGCCGTCGACCGGCGATCGCTCGCCCGCTGCGTCTTGTCGGCGTCCGAGGCCGCCAGCCCGGGCGGCGCCGAGGCGCGCTGCGCGGTGCTGCGGACCCGCGGATCCGGGCCTGACCGCGCCGACCGGCGCGCTCGCCGCCGCC
>CAZJCO010000123.1:0-8017 GCA_964544375.1 uncultured Myxococcales bacterium | reverse complement strand
TGGGTGCGAGGCGGAAGAACCTCGAGCGCCCGCGGACGCTCGTCGTGGATCCCGCGGAGTCGGTCTTCCGCCGCCGCAAACGGCGGGTCGCCTACAAAGTCGGAACGATGATCGAGGTTCCGCGCGCTGCCCTGACCGCCGACGAGGTCGCCGAACACGCGGATTTCTTCTCGTTTGGAACCAACGACCTGACGCAAATGGGCTTCGGCCTGTCGCGCGACGACGCGGGACGTTTCCTTCCGGCCTACGTCGACAGCGGCGTGCTTGCCGATGATCCGTTCCGGACCCTCGATGCGACCGGGGTCGGACAGCTCATGGAAATCGCAGTCGGCAAGGGCCGCGCGGTCCGCAAGAACCTCAAGCTCGGCATCTGCGGCGAGCACGGTGGCGATCCCCGCTCGATCGATTTTTGCCACCGTCTCGGACTCGACTACGTCTCGTGCTCGCCCTACCGGATTCCGGTCGCCCGTCTTGCCGCCGCGCGCATCGCGCAAGCCGAAGGCGGCAAGCGCGGTCGCAAACGGTGACCGGCGAGCACGTCGGCGGTTTCTCCGTCGGCGGCACCACGCGTGTCGTTGCCGTAATCGGCGATCCCGTCGAGCACAGCCTTTCGCCGCCAATGCATAATGCTGCATTTCAGGCGCTGGGACTCGATTTTGTCTACGTCGCGTTGCGCCCACGAAACGCCGGCCGCTTTCTGCGAAGTTTGGCGGCCAGCGGCCTGCGCGGCGTCAACGTTACCGTTCCTTTCAAGAACATTGCGCTCCGATCGGTCGACCGCAAAAGCGAGGCGGCTGAAGCCATCGGCGCCGTAAACGCCATCGTCGTCACCACCGACGGCGTCACCGTCGGCGACAACACGGACGCCGGCGGATTCGCCGCTGCATTGCGCGCGCGCAAAGCCCGAGTTCGCGGCAAGAAGGCCTTGGTCATCGGCGCCGGCGGCGCGGCGCAAGCGGTTGTCTACCAGCTGCTGCGTGACGGCGCCTCGCGATTGCTCATCGCCAACCGGACCAAGGCGAAGGCGAGCCGGCTGGCATCGCGCTTGACCCACGGCCGTTGCCGCGCCGAAGCCGCCGGTCTGGCCGTGCTCAGCGACCGCAACGCCCTTGGCGATTTTGACATTGTCGTCAACGCGACCAGCGTCGGACTTTCCGAATCAGGCTTCTTGAATTACGCGGCGGACGCGACGCCCGAGACTTGTGTCCACGTCGACCTCGCCTACCGCCGCGGGCCGACTCCTTTCGTCGCGCTGGCCGCGCGCTGCGGCAGACCCACGATCGATGGACGCGCGATGTTGCTGCATCAGGGAGCGCTTTCTTTTCGCCAATTCACAGGGAAAAAAGCGCCGCTCGACGTCATGGCGCGCGCCATCGGGTTTGCGGAGCCGGACGGGTGAGTCACGACGATGCGTGCATCTTCTGCGCAATCGTCGCCGGACACGCCGAGGCCAGCCTGGTTCATCGCGACGAACTCGTGACCGCGTTTCTCGATCTTCATCCGGTGGTCGCGGGACACACCCTGGTGGTACCCAATACGCACGTCGTCGATGCCACCGGTCTCGACGAGATTACCGCAGGCCGCATGATCACCGTCGGCACGCGCATCGCCGGTGCCATGGGAGCGGCCGGTATCCGCCTGGAAGGGTTCAATTTGTTCTTCGCCAACGGCGCTGCCGCCGGACAGACGGTATTTCACAGCCACCTTCACGTGTTGCCGCGCCACCGCGACGACGGATTCTCGATCCGCCGAGTGGTGTTCGGCCGAACGCACTCAGAGCGCGCCGAACTCGACGCCCTGGCCGACCGTCTGCGTGGCGCTCTCGACTCCCAAGCCTGACGGCATTCCGCACTGATTTTCTGGCACGGTGCTTGCCATTTCCTGGGAAGCGCGACACCCCGCTGCTAGCGGAAACTGGCGCCGCGCAGGAGGCCTGCGCCGATGCGGACTAAATTTTCACGTCTTACGGGCGTCATTTTCCTGGCGCTTTGGACATTTTTGCCCGGTTCAGAGGCCTTCGCCCAAGAGGCCTGCGGCGACGTCAACGACGACGGCATCGTCACCGCCACCGATTCGCTGACCACGCTCGAGGCCTCGATCGATGCTGCCGACTGCTATCTGTACGTCTGCGACATCAACGGCGACGGCAACGTTACGGCAACCGATGCCTTGGGGATGCTTCAGTACGCCGTCGGACAACCGCTGACACTCGCCTGTCCGGCGGAGGCAACCCCGGGGGACGAACAAAACAGTCGCGTCTTCATCACCAATGACGAAAGCGCGCTGGCTTCCCGCGTGACTTTGTACGATCAGGACGTCTTGGTCGACCCGGCCGCCGCGGTCTTTGATGGAACGCTCGTAACGGCTGCGGCAAAAACCCCGAACTACACCCTCAAGTTGGTCGCCGAGGTTTCATCGCCGGTCGTCAGCAATCAGACGATTCAGGCGACGTCGGTTCACAAAGCCGGCAAAGAGAAACACTTCGTGGTCAGCTACAACATGGCCGGGGCGACGCGTCTGGGAGCGCTCGAGTACTTCGATCTCAAAGATCCCAAAAAGCCCAAGCTGAAATCGCAGGCGCTTTTTGTCGACACCGACGTCAGCTCCGTGACCGATGAGAACTTTACAACCTACGCTGCCGAGGCGACTTCCGATCCAAGTTTCGGCGCGCCGGCAGTGCTGGAAACCATCAGGAACAAGAAGAAGAAGTTCATCCTGGCAGGTGGAACCCGAATCGGACTTCCAAGTTTCGCCGCGACCAGTGTTGCGGTCACCGGCAAACGACTCTACGTAACCTCGGGCAATACCGGCGACCTCGTCGTCTTTGACCGCAAGAAGTTGAGCGAACTCTTTCGCGTCACCCTCGACGATCTACGCTGGGTCGACGTCGCCCAACACCGCATCGTCGCGGTGCAGGGAACACCCGGCCGATTGGCGGTCTACGACGACAAAACGTTTCAGCAGATCGCCGTTTGGCCGTTCACCGGCGCCGACATCCCAGAGTCCAAGAGTACGGTCGACGTCGTCGGCGGCAAGGCCTTCATCGCCGCCGGAAGCGCCGGATTGCAAGTCATCAGCATTGAAACCGGAGCTTTCCTCGGATCCGTCGCCATGCCCGTCGTTCCTGGGCTCGACCCGTCGGTCACCGTTGCCAACTCGGTCAGCGTAACGAAAAAAGCCGCCTTCATTTCCTTCGGCGAAGCGGGAATTTATTTGGCCGTCATGACGGAAGATCCGGCCAAGACCGGTTCCGAGACGCCCGTGTCTCTGAGCGTCCTCGGCAAGTTGCAGTTCGGCGCGCTGCAATCGGCCAACCACGTAGCATTTCGTGGCGAACACCTGATCGTGGCCGCAGGCCTCGGCGGTCTCAAGGTGGTCGAAGCGAAGTTCCTCGACTGATCAGAACAGGTATTCGACGCCGATGCCGAGTGTCAGCTTGCTCCGGTTATCACGGCGCGGAAGCTCCTGCAGCTCGTAGCCGAGCAACCCGCTCACAACGTAGTGAGGCGCGATGCGCTTGCGCCATTCGAGCGTCGCCGTGTTCGTGTCGAGTTCGAACAGGTCGAGCGATGCCGAGATTCCCTCGAGTTCCTTGCCGCGCGCGAGCGTAAACGTCGCGTACTCCTCTTGGTCGAAAAAATAACGGCGAATCTTGGCCGACCACGAAACCGTCGTTCCCAGCTTGTTCGACGATACGGAGGGGCGAACAGCCGCCCAGTACTTGCCGCGGTAGATTCCGAGCGAGCCGGCATAGACCTTGGTCAACGAATCGAAGCCGATTAGTCGGAAGCCGAGCGAAGCTTCGAGCGCCCTGGGCAAGGCGTGGTAATACTCAAAAAGGGTACTGAATCCGGGAAGGATGCTACTGGTCGCCACGGTCGCGGCTAGGTTGACGTAGGAATCGTCGTTCAGGTCACGATACCCTTCGACGTCGAACTGGGCGGCACCGTCGGTGAAGCGGTTGAAGTAGTGGACGCGGCCGATCAGCGTGCCCCAACTCGCGCGTCGCTCGAAACTCGCCGTGATCTGTTGCCAGGTGGCGAAGTCTTGATCGAAGTCGCTGAGCTCCCAGGCCAGCCGGGCCCGGTCGCCACGACGGCCGCCGGGCAGGACGGCGCGCGTCGGCGCCGCCCGCGCCTCGCGCCGGGCTTCGATCTTGGCAAGTCGCGGCGGCACTTCGGCGTTGTTCGGATCCAAGCTGAGCGCTGCCTCGCAGGCGCGCCGCGCCGCAGCGAAGTCCCCGCGCCACAGCTCGACGTCGGCCAGTGCCAGGCGCGCATCGACGTGCTCCGGGTGCCGCCGGATGATCCCTTCGAGCGCTACCGCCGCGGCCACGTAACGCCCGTCCCAAGCATCGAGGCGCGCCAGCAATACCTCGACGTCGGCGTTGTCCGGTTCGCGCTCGAGCAGCGCACGCGCCGCCCGGCGGGCTTCTTGTCTGCGTCCGTCGAAGGCCAACTGGCGCGCTTGCTCAAAATCCGCCGCAAACTCTCCCGCGGCGGCTCTTCCAGCGAACGGCGGCAGCAGCGCCAGCAGCCAAACAACGGCCAGTGCCCCTAGCATCGCCGGCAACCGCAGTCTCACGGCGATACCCCCGCCGGTTCGGCTTCGTCGTCGGCAAACGAACGCCGTCGCATGGGGCCCCACGAGGTCGACCGGCCGAGCGCTTTTAGAAAGGCACGGGAACGCCACAACACGGTGGCCTGCCGGTACCCTAGCGGCTCGAGCAATGCGAAGCCGACCAGTCGCAAGAAATCGCCGAAGCGCGGATAACAGCGGAACGTCACCTCTTCCATCACCACCGCGGCAAGCGTCAACATCATGCCGTATCCCCAGCATGCGGCAAAGAACAACAGTGCAAACTCGATATCGACGATTCCCAAGTACAGGCCGATGCAGGTGAGGACGATGCCCAAGAACTCGATCAGTGGCGCAAGCATCTCGCCGAAAACAAAGAACGGGAAGATGATCCATCCGACCTTACCGTAACGCGGATTGAAGAGCAGGCCGACGTTTTTCAGCATCGTGACGATCAAGCCGCGGTGCCAGCGCTCACGCTGATGGCCCAAAGTAGTCGGATCCTCGGGAACGATGGTCCAGGCGATCGGATCGGGGATGAAGGGAACGCTGTAGGGAATTCCCTTCTCTCGAAGGTAACGGTGCAAACGCACGACGAGATCGAGATCTTCACCGACCGATCCGACTTTGTAACCTCGGATGGCGAGCAAGTGTTCCTTGCGAAACAGTCCGAAGGCTCCCGAGACGATCAGGTTGCCACCCAGCGCATTCCAGCCAAGGCGACCAAAGAGAAAGGCTCGAAGGTATTCGGGAACCTGCACTCCGGCGAGGAAATTTTTCGGCACGCGAGCCTCCTCGACCGTGTAACCACTGAGTTTGCAGCCGTTTGCGACGCGGATTGTCGCTCCCGCCGCCGCCACGTTGGCGTCGATCAAAAACGTCCGCGCAAGACGCATGAGGGCATCCTTTTCTATCAAAGTGTCGGCGTCCACACAGAGCACCAACTGGTAGCGCGCCGAACACAAACCGGCGTTCAGAGCATCGGACTTTCCACCGTTGCGCTTGTGAATCACGCGAAGATTCGAGTGTACACGAGAGCGGTACTGGCCTAGGATCTCCTGTGTCTTGATCGGACCGGCAAAATTCGGCGCCTCTTCGTAGAGATCGTAGTCGCTGTGGAGCTTTCCCATCGTGTCGTCGCTCGAGCCATCGTTGATCACCACGATCTCGTGCCTGGGATAATCGAGTTCGAGCAAACATTCGACCGTTTCGACAATGGAAGGCCCCATGTTGTAGGCCGGGACCAATACCGATATCGGCGGCAGGCGTTCTTCGCGGAGGTAGCCCGACAGCTCCTCGTCTTTGAACAGTTCCCAGTGGCGTAGAATCTGTGGGACCGACAAGACCAGAAGCATCGCGTAAAACGAGTTGAGTGCGAGAAAGTAGATCAGGCTGATCAGACTCGCCGCTTCCAGCAGTTGGCTGAAGAGATGCATCCCGCTCACCCCTCTAGCATTTCCTGAACATGCTCGATGCGGGCGCGATTCTGGAAGCGCAGCACGTAACGCGCGAGTTCGGCGTCGTCCGCACGGTCCCGACGGATCGTCTCGAGCAGGCACTGCAGCCCCTTGCTGCCGAGCTGACACAGCGCAGCGGCGGCCTTCAGTCGTACGGCGAACTCTTCGTCGTGCAGCCTCTTGCGCAGCAACTCGACCGATTCGACGGCTACCACACAGCCGAGAGAGTCGGCCGCCGCCGCCCGCACCCGCCAATTCTCATCCTCCACGAGCTTGCTGAGCTTGGCCGTCGTCTGGTGATGCGGGAAGTGTCCCAATGCCGCGGCCACTGCCGTGCGAATCTCCGGGCGCTCGTCCTCGGCGCGCGCCGTGATCGGTTCTCGAAAGCGCGGGTCCTGAATTTCCGCCATGAACTTGATGATGGATTTGAGTTCGTACTCGCTTGCGGCGCCACGGCCAAGCTCGATCAAAGGTTCCACCACCGCGAGACCGTGCGGTCGCAAGAGACCGAGGAGGTAACTCTGCAGTACCGCCTCCGAACGCAGCGCCTGACGCAAGACGGCCAAGATCAAATCGTGCGAGGCCACGCGGCGCACGATCCGCGCCGCAACGATCCGTACGGTGGCGTTATGATCCTCCACCAGCCGGCGTGCATCTTCGGCGTCGACCGGTCTGGCCAGACCGTAGAGACAGCGTGCCGCGTCGAGACGCCGCCACCACCAGCGCGAACGCACGTTCAAACGCATCGCAGCGAACCAGCGGGTTCGTCGCAGCAGTCCGATTACGGCCTCCCATTCGATTCTGCCGAAATTCGCCGAAGCTTTCTTGGCAACTCCGGCGACGGCGTCCTCGCTGCACGCGTTCAGCCGCGCCAAGGCATCTGCGTCCGACTGCCGCCCGGAAAGCCAGGCCCGTACGATGGCAAACCCCTCGTCCTGCTGCTGCGCAACACGCCGCGAGAGTTTCATGCGAGCAATACGCAGCGAGATCATCAAAACCAGAAGCAACAGAATGACCGTCGCTTGCAGCAGGGGCACGATGACGAGCAGGTTCGTGGTCATGACAACTGTCTGCGGAACCTGCGAAGCGCGGCGGCAGAAGCCCGGGCCCCCGCCTTGCGTTTCTTGCACGAGAATCCGCAAGCAGCTGTGTGCAACGGCTATGCCACAAAAGATGCTGCTAACTATTGAATATTTCTAGCGAATAATACCGCCCCCGGAGGTCTGGCGGGGTCTTCCCGAACACTTCTGTCCGGCGCGGTCATTCGACTGACGCTGGTCGAAATTCAGACCGTCAAAACGATCTTGCCGACGTTGGCGTTCGACTCCATGTAGCGGTGCGCTGCTGCGGCCTCCGACAAAGCAAACACCCGGTCGACCAACGGGCGGATGCGGCCGGCCCTGAGATGCGGCAACACCAGGCGAGCAAAGTTGCGGACCGCCGCTGCCTTGCCCTCGAGTGGTCGCGCTCGCAACGTGGTGCCGTGAATCCGTAGTCGTTTGGCGAGCATCGCGGCCAAATCGAGTTCGGCCGCAATCCCGCCGAGCATCCCGACGACGATCAAGCGCCCGCCGACCGCGAGGGCACGCAGGTTGGCACCCAGATACGAAGCACCGATAAAGTCGACGATGACATCGACCCCGCGACCATCGGTCGCCTCGACGGCCGCATCGGCAAACTCCTGCTCGCTGCTGTCGATTGCGACGTCGACACCGAGCGGCGTTACCGCCTCCAGCTTACTCTTCGTCCGCGAGGTCGCGAGCACCGGTGTCGCTCCCATGACGCGCGCCACCTGTAGCGCCGCCGATCCCACGCCCGAGCCGGCGGCGTGAATCAGCACGGACTCGCCACAACAGAGGTCGCACTGCATCAGCGCATCGACGGCGGTGACAAAGGCCTCGGGAATGGCGGCCGCCTGCCACCCGTTCAAGGCCGCCAGTACCGGCACCAGCAAGCGCAGATGGGACGCGATTCTCGCCGGG
>CAZJCO010000122.1:0-8127 GCA_964544375.1 uncultured Myxococcales bacterium | reverse complement strand
AGCTGTCCATGACGTCGTGGCCGAAGCCGCTCAGAGGCGCCAGTTGACGGAAAGCCCCCTATCGGTCCTTGACGAGATCACTGAAACGGCGCTGAAATGCTTAGCCGCCATGCCTCTCGGACGGCTGCTCAGAAACCCAGCGCGCAGCAGGTAGCGCCTAACGGAAATCGCCCGTAGATAGCCCCACAGATACAACACGCGGAATACCTCATCGACCTTCGGAGAAGGGCGCATGCAAGGAAGGACACGCCGCCTTTTTCATGCCTCCAATCCACAACTTGGGGTCATATCTCATGAGTATTTTGCGGTCCCCTGCCCTATGGGACCGCGTTGAGCAAGGAAGACACCGAACTTTTCAACCACTTGACAGACGCGACCTTGACGCCCACCGAGTGGGTATACTAAATATAGTATAGTACAATGTACTGATGTGGGAGATTTACGAGCATCGTCGCTTGGTGCGACGCGTGCCGCGTCTTCCATGGACGATTTTGAAACGATACGAGAAATGGAAGGACGTGGTCAGTCTGTCCGGCCCACAAGGGCTACGAGCAATCAAGGGCTTTCATGACGAGGCATTGCGAGGTGAGTGGAGAGGCCATCGCTCTTGTCGATTGGGTGGCCAGTATCGGGTGATCTATCGAGTGGAGGCACGTGCAGTCGTTGTTCTTGTCATCGACATCACGGCACACGACGATTAGAGAAAGTAGTAATGGCACGTAGGGGATTTAGCAAGGCTCGCAAGACGATCGATGTTTCGGTCGGCGAATCGGTTCGGATCATGCGAGAGCTTCAGGAACTCAGCCAGACCGAGCTTTCCAAACGGACCGGCATCCCGCAATCAACGATCTCTGCGATTGAAAACGACAAGGTCAACCTTGGGGTCGAACGCGCCAAAGTAATTGCGCGCGCGCTCAGGTGCCATCCGGCGGTGCTGGTCTTCCCTAATTGGGACATTGCTGCAGAGTCGGCTGCGTAACGCTGACCGTCGAACGCGAAGCGAGCGGCGGCGCTTCTGCGCGATTAGCACCCGTCAGTCGGCGCGGCCGAGGATCGTGATCGAACAGACCGATCCCGGACCGCCGAGGTTGTGAGCCAAACCGAGACGGGCGTTTTCCACCTGCACCCCCTCGGCGCGCCCCTGAAGCTGCTCGGTAAGCTCGCACAGCATGCGGCAGCCGGTGGCGCCAATCGGGTGGCCGAAGCATTTGAGACCACCGCTGGCGTTAACCGCGATCTTGCCGCCGACATCGGCGTGGCCCTCGCGCACGAAACGGGCGGCATCACCGCGCTCGCAGAATCCGAGGTCCTGAATGTTGAGCAGTTCGGTAATCGTAAAACAGTCGTGCACCTCGGCCAGGTCGATCTCCTCGGTGGGGTTCTCGATGCCCGCCTCTTCATAGGCGAGCTTGGCCGAGGCGCGCGTCGCCGGGAAGCCGAGCCAATCGAAGGAGGGCTGGTACATCGGCAACATCGCCTGCATCGTCAGCGCGTTGGCCTTGGGCACGGTGTAGTCGTGCTTGTGTTTGCCGGTCTTGGCGATCTCGGGCCTGCTGATGACCAACGCCGCCGCGCCGTCGGACATCGCGCAACTGTCGAAACGGCCCAGAGGCCAGGCAATCATCGGCGCATTGACGACGGTGTCGACGGTAACCGCGCGGCGAAAGTGGGCCTTGGGATGCTGCGCGCCGTTCTTGTGGTTCTTCACAGCAACGTTGGCGAGGTCTTCTTTCGTCCAGCCGTACTCGTGAAAGCAGCGCGTGGCGGTCAGCGCGAACATCGCCGGCGCGCTAGAGCCACGCATCACCGGATGCCCCATGTCCACCGGCAGGCCCGAGCCGCCGACGTCGAGCAGCTTTTCAACGCCGCAGGCAAGTACCACGTCGCAGGCGCCCGAGGCCACGGCGAAGCAGGCATTGCGAAACGCGTCCATGCCCGAAGCGCAGAAGTTCTCGACCCGGGTAGTCGGCTTGCCGAAGAACTTGAGCGGCTCGGACGCGACGCTACCGCTCAGACCGGTAAAGTCGTAGAGGTTGCCGACCCAGATCGCGTCGATGTCGTCGGGCGTAACGCCGGCGTCGTCCATCGCCTCGTAGGCCGCGTCGACGATCAAGTCTTCGGCGTCTTTCTCCCACAACTCACCGAAGCGCGTGTAGCCGACACCCATGATTGCCGTCTTGTCTTTGATACTTCCCACGGAATTCTCCTCCGCAACGCGCGAACGTCGCGCTCGCGCCCTTGCTACGAAGCCGGGCGCGGCGCCGGCCGGCACTTCCAGTAGTAGTTGTGAAAACTCGATCCCTCGTGCAGCCGGCGGAACACGACTTCGGCGCTCATGCCGATCTCGACGTCTTCCGGACTGCCGTCGGTCATCGAGAGGAACACGCGCCCGCCTCCGTCGAGATCGAGCACCAGACGCGGAACCGGCGTGTTCACGTACTTGCCGGCTTCGAGGTGATCGAGGGTGTAGGTATAGACCGTACCGCGCTTGGCCAAGGGGAGTTCTTCCATCCGATCCTTGGCGCGGCATTCGCTACAGACGCGGGGAATCGGGTAGAGCACGACGCCGCAGTTGGCGCAGCGGCCGCCGTGGAAATTCAGGACGATGTTCGTGTCGCGCCAGTAGGTAACGGCCGAGCCGCGCGGGTCGGGATCCTCACGCTTCAGCAACTTGCGGAAGCTGGCATACGACGTGTAGTGGGGCAGCTCCCGGCGGAGCGAAAGATGACCGGCCAGGCCCTTGCGGCCCTCGACCGGAGCGAAGGACTCCTCTACCTCGACCAGGAACGCATCGGCGCCGTCGCCGTTGTTGATCACCAGCAAACGGTCGCCGGCTGCCGCCTCCTCGAGGGCTCCGGCGAGCATCATCAGCACCAGCGGCGCCCCGGGATTGCCGACCGACATGAACAAGGTGTCTTGCAACTGGCTCTGGTCGAGGCCGATCTTGCCGGTCGCGGTCCACAGGCTACGCGGATCGCCGGCGGTGACGACGGCCTTGGCAATCTCGCTCGGCTGCAAGCCGGCGCTTTGCAAGACCGCCTGCCCCGCCTGCACCGCCGTCTGCACGTAGCCGTACTTGGTCTCCGCCTTCGGTTCGAACGAGCGAAGGTAGGGATCATCGCTACGCCGCCAAACCCCGACTTGCTCGCCGGCAATGCTGTAAGCATCGCGCAGGCTCGCCCCACCACGGGTCGCCAGCAGCAGCGCGCCGGCACCGTCGCCGAGCAGTTGCTCCCACATCGACTCGGGCTCGCCCAAGCGGCAATCGGCGGCAACCACCAGGATGCTCTTGGCCGAGCCGGCATCGATCGCATCGGCTGCCGCCCGCAGGGCGCTGCTTGCCGCCCGCAGCGAGCCCGTGAAGTCGACCGTATTGATGTCGCTGCGCATGTCGAGCGCGGCGGCGATTACCGCGGCGCACTGCTTTTCATCGTAGGGAGCCGTGGTGGTGGCGAAGAACAGGCCGTCAATCGTCGCCGGGTCGATGCCTGCCAGACAATCGGCGCCCGCCGCCACCGCCATCGTCAAGCTGTCTTCGTCGGCGTTGGCGACGGCACGCTCGCCCGGCACGACCGGAATGCCCCAGGCGTCGCCCATCTCGCTTCGTGCCAGTCGAAACAGCGGAATGTAAGCGCCAAACGACGCGATCTTGGCCATGGGTTCCTCCTCGACAATCTCAGAACGGACAGCAGATCCGCAGCGTCGGACTATGATAGGAATCGAAAGCGTCGTCCCAATACGGATCGTCGAAGCGAAAGCCGAGCGGATCGATCGGCCCGCTCTCTTTTTGCCCGTTCTCTTTTTGAAGGATACGTGTCACGCGTCCCACCGGATCGTCTCGGCGAGACGGGCCGCGCACGACCTCGCTCGCGGCACGTCCGCCGATCGAAGTCGTTGGCGATTCAGCTACGAATGTCACGTCTCTAGTTGAACTCCGGACTCGGATCCGAACTCACGATCCACATCGCAAAGTAATTCGACGCGCCGCCGTAGGCATGGCCCAGGGCGACACGCGCCCCTTCGACCTGGTAATCGCCGGCGGTGCCACGGACCTGACTGGCCGCCTCCAAGCATCGAATCATGCCTGATGCGCCGATCGGGTTCGAGCACAGAACGCCGCCCGACATGTTCACCGGAAAGTCGCCGCCGAGTTCGGTTGCGCCCGAATCGACCATGCGCCAGCCTTGACCCTCGTCGCAAATCAGGTGGCCTTCGAGCCACATCGGCTCGAACCAACTGAACGGCACGTACAGTTCGGCGCAGTCGATCTGCCGGCGCGGATCGGTAATGCCGGCCTTGCGGTAGAGTTCGCGCGCGCACTCGACGCCGGCCGCCGGCTTTACCGGATCGCGACCGGGGAAGACGGCGAACTCCGTGCGTTTGGAATGCGCGATCACCCAGGCCGGCGGTCGCGGCGTCTTCCCGGCACCGGCGGCGTTGGTCATGACCATTGCCGCCGCACCGTCGGAAGAAGGGCAGACCTCGAGAAAGCGCAGCGGCTCCCAAAGCATCGGGCTTTCTCTTGCTTCATCGAGCGTCATCGCCTCCATGCGCAGGTGGGCGTAAGGATTCTTGAGACCGTTGGCGCGGTCTTTGAGCGCGACCTGGAGGCCGATATGCTCGGGAGCTCCGCTGCGCCGAATGTATTCTCGGATCCACGGCGCGAACGAGCCGCCGGCTCCCAAGCTGCCGCTGCGACCGCCGCTCAAAGCCCACATGAAGTCGCCGTCGCTCTGTTTCTCGTAGCCGACCGTGAGCACGCACTCGTACATGCCGCTCTCCACCAGCGTCGCGGCACTGATCGCGGTCGAGGCGCCGACGGATCCAGCGGTGTGCACGCGATGGATCGGTTTGCCGACCGCACCGAGGGCATCGCAGAGTGAAAGTTCGGGCATCATGACGCCTTCGAGCGCATCGGGAGCCTTGCCGATCACCACCGCGTCGATGTCGGCGAAGCTTCGCTCGGCGTCCTCGAGAGCGCGCAGCGCAGCCTCGCGCACGAGGCCGTCGATCGTCAGGCGGCGGCAACGCGAATACTTGGTCTGACCGATACCAATGACTGCGCAGCGTTCGGCCATCATGCGTCTCCTTCGAGCAGGCAGAGCAGGTTCTGCTGGAGCGCCGGCCCGCTGGCCGCGTGGGCCAGGGCCCGCGAGGCCTCGCCGCCTCGGATGCGCCGCGCCGCCTCGATTACGCGGATGAGGCCGCTGGCCATCAAGGGGTGGCCGCACAGCGGACCGCCCGAGGGGTTGACCGGCAAGCCGGCGGGCAGATCCAGGGCCTGGCGCAAGACGATCTCCTCGGGACTAAAACGCACGCAGAGTTCGGCCAGGTCGAGCGAGCCGGAGGCAAGGCCGAGCTTGCGCGCGGCAAGACGGCAGGAGGGAGAGTCCGTCAGGTCGCGCAGCCCCAACCGGTGCGATTCGATGCGATGGTCGATGCCGCGGATCCACACCGGCGCATCGCAAAGCTCGCGCGCCCGCCGGCCGCGGGCGACGAGCACCGCGGCCGCGCCGTCGGAAATCGGCGGCAGGTCGTGTTTGCGCAGCGGCGCCGCGTAGTAGGGCGCCTCCAAGAGCGTCTCGACCGGCAGGTCCTTGGCGACCTGAGCATAAGGGTTCGACCGTCCGTCGCGCCGGCTACGCGCGACGACTTCGGCAAAGTCTCGCTCGCTCGCCTTGCCGGCCTCGAGCAAGGCGCGGGCTTGCAGACCGGCGACCGATACCGGATCCAGACCGAGCGGCGCGTGCAGGTAGGGATCGGTCTGCAGACTGAGAATCTCGCGAAGCGGTCCGGGCGAGGAGCGGCCCGAGGCGACGACGAGCGCCGAATCGATATCGCCGAGCTGAAGCCGGACGAAGGCTTCGAACAAGGCCCAGGCGCCGTCCATCTCGACGTGCGACTCGTAGATCGGCGGCCACGCACCGTAGCCGTCGGTGTTGACGATGAAAGAAAACGGCAGCCCCGACAGATAGTCGGAGCTGGCGGCATTGGTGAAGTCTATGTTCTGCCGCTCGATGCCGGTCTCGTCGAGGATTTGGCAGACGATCTGCAAAATCAGCGACGGCTCGGAGTCTCGATAACGCCGCGAACACGGCGTCTGGGCGAAAGCAACGATGGCGACGTCTTCGGCCATCGCTAGAGATACTCCGCAAACTCTTCGACCGGAACGTCCGGCTCTGCGGTCGGCTGCCAGTGGTCGATCACGTCGCCGATGCTGCAAATCATCCAATTGTTGTCGACGTCGCTGACGTCGCGCTGATCGGCCGGCTTGAACACTGCGCGCAGGCGCATGCCAACGCGAAAGTTTTCTTTGGGAATATTGCGAATGGTCACCTGCACGAGCGGCTGATCCGAACCGTCGAGCAGAATGCGCGCGCTGATGTACTCTTCCGTCTCCGTCTGCCCCATGTAGTCGAGCGGCGAGGCGGTCGTACAGGCGATGACCGTTCCCGTAGCGGGCAATTCGACGTCGTCGGCCTCGCTCATGCGAACCCGCTCGAGCGGATCGTAGCCCTTGCTCGGAATGTAAACCTTACCGCTGGCCGGACTCTTTTGGCCGATGAACTTGCCGTCGAGCAGACCGCGCGCGTAGCGGGCCAGATGCGGGTACAGCTCGTCTCGGTAGGTGAGCGAGATCAGCTGGGTGCTGATCTTGACTTCCTCGCCGCCCGCCTCGATCTCCTGCGGCACTGCCTCGGACTCCGGCACGAAGTAGAGGTCGGTGATCGCACCGCGGCGCTCTTGGCGAAACTGCGCTTTCAGCCGCATACCGGCCGACATCGCACCGGGGCCGGTCGCCTTGACCGCGTGGACCATGGCGGTGTCGGCGCCGTCGACTTTGAGCAGGGCAAAGGCAAAGGGCTGCTGGAACGGATGGTTGCTGCTGGGCTCGGAGATCCAGGTCCAGGTCTCGACCGTCGCCCCCGGGCCGACTTCGACGAAGTCGGGCTCGAGCGAGGCGCCGCCTTCCGGATCGAACTCCATCGGCGGAAACAACACGCGCTCGCCGCAGCGAATCCCCAACAGGCGGCCGTCACGAAGCGCCGTCAGAAAGGGGCCGAAGATGGGACCGAGCGTCCTCGTGTACGGGTATTCGAGCTTATGCGTGACTGGGAACTCAGGCATCATCGCGAGTATAGAAGAGCGGGCCGGGTAGATCTTGTCCCGTCCGGTCCACCGGCTCGTCTATTTCGGCCAGCCGACGACGGTTCTGGCCCAAGGGTAGTCGGGTTTGCCGCTGGGCTGGCGCTCGATACGCTCGACCAAGTGCAGCTCGCGCGGCAACTTGTAGCCGGCAATGTGCTTGCGGCAATGAGCCTGCAGTTCTTCGAGCGTCGGGGTCTCGCCCGCGCGAGGCGCTACGACCGCCGCCACGCGCTCGCCGAAGCGCTCGTCGGCAACGCCGACGACAACCGCGTCGAACACCTTCGGCTGCAAGCGCAAGGCCGCTTCGACTTCCTCGGGGAAGACCTTCTCCCCGCCGGTGTTGATGCAGTTCGAGCCGCGGCCCAGCAGGGTGATCGTACCGTCGGCTTCGAAGACGGCCATGTCGCCGGCTACTACCCAGCGCGTGCCGTCGACTTCGACGAAGGTCTTGGCGGTCTTCTCCGCATCCTTATAATAGCCGAGCGGAATGCGCCCCCTGCGCGCCAGCATGCCGACTTTGCCCGTGCCCGGAGCAAGCGGTCGCATGTTCTCGTCGAGTACGGCGCTGGTCGCGTCGGCGGCAAAGCGCGGATGCGTCTGCCCCTCGGCGGCCTGTACGGCGCGGCCTTGGTTGCCTCCTTCGGAGCCGCCGAAGTGGTCCATCAGGATGAGATCGGGGAGCTGCGCCTTGAGCTGTGCCTTGACGCCCTCGGAAAAGGTCGCGCCGCCGGAGCCGACGACCAGCAGCGAGGAAGTATCGTAGCCGCCACCGGCCGCCGCCAGGGCATCCGCGAGCGGCCGCCCCATGGCGTCACCAACGATCGAGATGGCCTGCACTTTCTCTGCGCCGACCAAAGACCAGATGCGGTCGGCGTCGAAACCCGGTCCCGGCGCCAGCACGATCTTCGCTCCACACAGCAGGTAGATCAGCGCCGTCCACAGCGCAGAGACGTGCATCAGAGGAGACGCTGACCCCTA
>CAZJCO010000121.1:0-8178 GCA_964544375.1 uncultured Myxococcales bacterium | reverse complement strand
GCTGGAAACGGCTCGCGCCGTAGCCGGTCAACCCCACCTGCTGTTGCTTGACGAAACACTGGCGGGGCTGAACCCCACCGAAATCGCCGAGATGCTAACCGTGATCCGTGCCCTGCGCGACCAGGGACTCACGGTGATCATGGTCGAGCACGTGATGCAGGCCGTGATGAACATCGCCGAGAGGCTGCTGGTGCTGGACCACGGCCAACTCATCGCCGAGGGCGACCCCCAGACGGTGGTGCAGGAGACCCACGTCATTGAAGCCTACTTGGGCGATGCCCGGCTGGCCGCAGGACTGCTGCCCGAAAGCGAATCGAAGGCGAACTGACCGAGACCTGAACCCATGGCACTCCTGGAAACAGAGCAACTCACCTCCGGCTACGACGAAGTTCAGGTTCTCTGGGGCGCCGACGTGCGCCTGGAAGCGGGGCAGTTTACGGCGTTGGTCGGCGCCAACGGCGCCGGCAAGACCACGCTTGTCCGCACCGTCATGGGCCTCTGCCGGCCGTGGGGAGGATGCGTCCACTTTCAAGGGCGCGACGTCACCCACCTGCCCGCTCATGCAAAGGCCGAACTCGGTTTGGTGCTGGTGCCCGAAGGGAGACAACTCTTCACTGACATGACGGTGGAGGAGAACCTGCTCATGGGCGCCTCGCCCAAACGCGCCCGCGCCAACCACCAGGCAAACCGCGAGCGGGCCTTCGAGATGTTTCCGCGGTTGAAGGAGAGGCAGCACCAGCACGCGGGCACACTGAGTGGCGGCGAACAGCAGATGCTGGCCGTGGCCCGCGGACTGATGGCCGACCCGGTCGTCCTCCTGCTGGACGAACTGTCTCTCGGTCTGGCGCCGGCTCTCGTCGCCGAGCTGTTCCAGAACCTGACGCAACTGCGCGACACCGGCCTCACGGTCCTCCTGGTCGAGCAAAATGTCCAACTGGCTCTGGCGACTTGCGACCGCGCCTATGTTCTCTCGAACGGCCGTGTCGAGTTGGAAGGCGACGCCGACGAGCTCGCGGAGGATCCCAGAGCGCAAGCGGCGTATCTTGGTATGGCATGCTCCGCCTACGCCGCGCGCATTGCGGCCGGACGCTTCCGACCGTAACGCGGTGAATAGGACGCCCGACGGCGTGCGGCTAAAGCGAACGCGCGATCGTCTCCGCCTCCGGCAGTTCAGGCATCCGTAAAACCGCGATCGCTCAGCGCCGAAGATAGCGCGGCGTAAGCCTCGATCGGAATCGTCGCCGGCCGCTGTCGCGCGTCGATACCCGCCACTGCAAGCAATTCCGCGGCAACAGCCTGGCCTAGGCGCTGCGCGATCCATGTTCCTAAGCTGTTACGGACCATCTTGCGCCGAGCGGAAAACGCGCGCCGCAAGAGCGCCGCGAAGATCCGCTCGTCGGCAACCCGGAAACGCAGTTGCCGCATCGGGCGCAGCCGGACAAGGCGAGATTCGACGCTCGGAACAGGTCGAAAGCAGCTTGGCGCAACCCGCCGGCCGAGTTCGACGTCGGCGCGTAGCTGCGTGTGAATCGAGAGCATACCGTAAGCCGGCGAACCCGGCACAGCTGCCAAGCGCTCGCACACCTCACGTTGCAGCATGAACACCATTTCGACAAACAGGTCGCGACGATCCAACAGCCGCGAAACGATCGCCGTTCCCGATTCGTACGGAAGATTTCCGATCACCAGCAGCGGAGGGCCGAGAATCTCTTCGAAGTCGAATTTCGTCGCATCGGCCTCGATGACGCAGACTTCGGGACGCTCCTGATAGCGGGCGCGCAACGCGCCAGCCAACTCCCGGTCGATTTCCACCAGCCAGAGTCGTTCGACCCGTCCGATCATTTCTCCGGTAAGCGCGCCTCGTCCGGGGCCTATCTCGAGCACGCGCCGTCGGTCGACGCCGGCCCACTCGACGATCGCACGCGCCACCGCCGGTACCACCAGAAAGTTCTGTCCCCAGGGAACGCGCCGCTTAGCCGCTGCCGCGCTCAACGCAAGGACTCTTCGGCCAGAGGAAAACGCGCGCGCGCTTTCAACTCGCAGCCTGCCAACGAGCGTTCCAACCGCAGCGAAGCGGCCGCCGCGATCATCGCCGCATTATCCGTGCACAGACTCATCGGCGGAAACACGACCTGCCCGCCGGCCGCATTGACACTCTCCGCCATGCGCTCGCGCAAACGACTGTTGGCGGACACACCGCCGGCGACGACCACTCGCTCGACTCCGATCGCGTCGATCGCCCGCTCGACGCGATCGACCAATACGTCGACGATCGCTTCCTGAAACGAAGCGCAAAGGTCGGGCATCGCCGGCAACTCGTCGGCAGCGTTGAGGTACTCCCAGAGCGCGGTTTTGAGGCCGGAAAAACTCCACGCCATGGAATCCGCGCGAACCCGGCCACGAGGGAACCGTACGCTTCTTGGATTTCCTCCACGGCTCAACTCGTCGATACGTTTACCGCCGGGATAGCCGAGCCCCAGCATTTTGGCGGCCTTGTCGAAAGCCTCGCCGGCCGAGTCGTCGCGGGTAGAGGCGAGTTCGGCGTAATCGCCGACGTCGCGCACGAGGTAAAGCGTCGTGTGACCACCGGACACCAGCAGCGCGAGGAAAGGCGACTTTACCGGCGACGTGAGGAACGCCGAAAGAACGTGCCCTTCGAGGTGGTTGATTCCGATCAATGCGACTCCGCTGCGCAAGGCGAGGCCGCGCGCCATCGACAATCCCACCAGCAACGAACCGATCAGTCCCGGACCGCAGGTTACGGCAATAGCATCGACATCCGCGAGTTCTAGCGAGGCGTTGTCGAGTGCCGTTCGCACGACCGCATCGATCGACTCGAGATGCCTGCGTGCCGCCAGTTCGGGTACGACGCCGCCGTAGTCGGCATGCACCTCATCCTGCGACGCAACGACACTCGAACGAATCTCGAGGCCCTCGACGACCGCCGCGGCAGTGTCGTCGCAAGACGTCTCAATGCCGAGAACCTTCTTCACGGGGCGTGTAATCTGCGGGCCGAAGAAGCGTCGCCCTCGAAGCGCAGCCGTCTCACTTGGCGAGCCAGTTCCGTGTCGTCCGGCAGCAGGGCCGCGGCGCGTTCGAGCAGCAACGCACCTTCGTCGCGTCTTCCCGATTCCAGGTAGAACTTGCCGAGATAAAGATACGCAAAGCCTTCGTGGCTGTCGGCCGCGATCGCCTGTTCCAGCAAACCGGCAGCGCGTGCGCCTTTGCCGCGATCGAACAAGTCCGCGGCACTGCGTGTCAAGCGCAAATGGGTCATGCGCGAGCTAGGTACCGGCAATCCCTGCATCAGCCGCCACTCCCCTTCGGCCAGCGCGTCGTCGAGTAGTTCCAGGGCTCGCCAAAGTGGCGGTCGCTGGCGACGCGCGGGTTGCTCTAAAGCGGGGCTCGGCACGGACGCTTGCGCCGGCGGGTAGCGCTGCACCGTCGCCGCCGCGGCGCAACCGCCGGCTAGGCTCAAGAGAACGAGCAGCATGCGCGATCTGAAGCGGATATTCCTCAAGGCAGAGACCACTCGAGCCAATCCGGCAGTCCTTCTCCGTGCTCCGAACAACGCCGTCTCGGCTCCTCCCCCTCAAGGAATGCCTCGCGCACGACATTCGGGCAACCGCGCCCGGCCAGCTCGCCGGTATCGGCATCGATCTCGCGAAGAACGACACCGTCGGGCACGCGAAGCTCCGAGGGAGCGCGCCCGCGAAGCGCCCGTCGCATGAAACGGGTCCAGATCGGCAGCGCCGCGCCGGCACCGGTCAGGTCGAGCGAACGTGGTTGGTCGAAACCGACCCATACGACCGCCAACAAGTCGGGCGTGTAGCCGGCAAACCAGGCGTCGTTGAAGTCGTTGGTGGTGCCGGTCTTGCCGGCTGCCGGACGGCTGAATCCGAGACGCCGCACGCGCCTACCGGTACCTCGGTCGAGTACGCCTTCGAGCACGTGGGTTAGCAAGTAGGCGTCGGTCTCGGGCAGCACCCTCTCGACGTCGAGCGTGCGCCCTTCCACTCGCTGTCCGTGGCGGTCGGTAACATCGGTAACCACGTGCAGAAACGCGCGCACGCCACCGTTGGCGAAAACCGAATACACTCGCGCGATGTCGATCGGACGCACTCCCCAGCCGCCAAGAGCGATCGAAGGGTACTCCGGCAGATCGTCGGGGATCCCCATGCGCACGGCCAACGATCGTATTGCCGGAATACCGACGGCACGTGCGACGCGAGCGGTCGCGACGTTCATCGACCGTTCCAATGCCACGCGTAGAGTCACGCGCCCGTGATAGACATCCTCGTAATTCGATGGAGACCAGACGTCACCATCGAACTCCCACTCGAGCGGCTGATCGTCGACAAAGGAAACCGGCGTGAAGTGGACGTTTCCTGGCTGCTCGCTCGACAACGCCGTGGCATAAACGATCGGCTTGAAGACCGAACCCGGTTGCCGCCGAGCATCGAGAACGCGGTTGAACTGGCTCTGCCGGTAGTCGCGGCCGCCGACCAGCGCTTGCAGCCGGCCCGATCCGGGACTGAGCGCGACGAGGGCCGCCTGCAGCGGGTTCTCCGGGTCGCTGGTGAGAGCCGGGTAGCGCCGTTCGAGTTCGGCGAGTCCTTCGGCCACCGCCGCCTCCGCGGCGTCTTGAATCTCTAGATCCAGGGTCGTGAAGATCGAGTAGCCTTCGGTCTGCAGCGTCTGGCGCGGAAAGCGGTCGCCGAGTTCTCGACGTACGGCATCAATGAAGTAGGGGGCAACGCTGCTGCGCGGTCGCGGCGGCACGGTTCCGAGGGGCTCCGCGATCGCCTCCCGATACGTCTTCTCGTCGATATCACCGACGGTCAGTAGCTGCCCTAACACCAAATTGCGAAGCGACAGCGCCCGATCCGGATGTTGGTGGGGAGAGTACGCGTTGGGCGCTCGAATGATGCCCACCAGTGTCGCGATTTGGCCCAAGGTCAACTCGGTAGGCGAGCGACCGAAATAGTAGCGCGCGCCTTCCCACATACCGTGAATCGCCACTGGACCGTCGCTGCCGAGGTAGATCTCGTTCAAATAGTTCTCGAGGATTTCCTCTTTCGAAAAACGCCGTTCGGCGATCAGCGCCATGACCAATTCCTCGAGTTTGCGGCCGAGGGTCCGCTCGCTGCCGAGGAAAAAGTTCTTCATCAGCTGTTGCGTGATCGTAGAACCGCCCTGCCGTACTGCGCCCGCCTTGATATCGGCAACCAACGCCCGTAGCAGACCGCGCGGATCGACTCCTGCATGTTCGAAGAAACGGCGATCTTCGACCGTGATCAAGGACCGTACCAACGGCACCGGAACTTCGGACAGGCTCATCTCCCGTCGCTCTTCCGGCCGCTCCCCCTGCAAGCCGGCGATCAGAACCGGCTCCAGCGAAGCATCGTAGACCGCCTGCCCGGTCTCTCGCGCCACGACCCGAACGACGCGGCCTCCCGGTCCCAGCCACAGCCGTAGCAGCCGCCCTGGCTCCCGATGCGTAGGGTATTCGAAGACGCGAAGCCACAGATCGAGAGCGCTTCCATCGGTCAAAATGCGGTATTGCCCGCGCCTGCGAAGCTTCGCGTCTACAGGCTGATAACCGAGCCGCCCGAGCCTACGGCGGAAAGACTCGTCGAGGACGCCGAGGCCGGGGACCAAAGGAGTCGCGTCGGCATAGACCCTCGAGGGAAAATCCCAACGACGGCCGGAGAACTTGCCCACCAGCGTGCGTTCCATGCGCAGGCAGGCCAGCCATCCGACCAGCAGAGCTGCCGCCAGCACGGGCGGCAAGAATAGGACAAAAAAGGCCCAGACCCGCGGCCGCCGCGTCGACGGTGGCCGCGGGATATCATCGGTACGGCTCACCCCTCGGGCGGCTTGATCACACGGAAGAGCGTCTGGTCGTCACGTCGGATGAGTACCAACACGCTCTCGGCTTTTTCCCGCTGTGCCATTTGCTTGCGGAAATCGTCCGCATCAATGACCGGCTTGTTGCCGATCATTTCGATCACGTCTCCGGGCTGGATACCCGCTTCCTCCGCAGGCGAGCTTCGCACGATCGAGGAAACTACGACGCCCTTCGGGTTCTTACCGAGGCCGAGTTGTTTTGCGATCTCCGGCGTAATGTCCTGAACGGCCATCCCGAGGTCACTCGCTTTTACCGGGATCCCGCCAGCGTCGGAATCTTCGAGCTTGCCGACGGTGATGTCGATGGTCTTCCGCTCGCCGTCCCGGATGACCACCACTTCGACGTCCTTGCCGACTGGCGTAGCGGCCACGATCGCCGGAAGGTCCTCGGATTTCGGCACTTCTTGATCGTCGAATTCCACGATCACGTCGCCGATCTTGATGCCGCCTTTGTCCGCCGGACTGTCGGTGCTGACCGAGGCCACCAATGCCCCGCGCGGTTCGGGCAGATCGAGCGAACGCGCAATGTCGTCGCTCACCGGTTGAATCACGACGCCGAGCCAACCGCGCGTAACGTGGCCAGTCTCGCGCAGCTGCGGCACGATCTCACGCGCCATGTTGATCGGAATCGCAAAACCGATACCGATGTTGCCGCCGGAGCGCGAGTAGATCGCGCTGTTGATGCCGACCACCTGTCCGGAAAGATTGATCAAGGGGCCGCCGGAGTTCCCGGGATTGATCGCCGCATCGGTCTGGATGAAATCATCGTATGGGCTCTTGTCCGGCCGGCTGATGTGCCGCCCTTTGGCCGAAACGATGCCCGCCGTAACCGTATGGTCCAAGCCGAAAGGGTTGCCGATCGCCAGCACCCATTCGCCGACGTCGAGAGCATCCGAATCGCCAAGAGCAACGGGAGCCAAGCCTTCCAAGCCATCGTCGATCTTGATCACCGCGATATCGGTCTTCTTGTCGCTGCCGATCACATGCGCCTCATACTCTTTTTCGTTTTCGAGCTTGACGATGAGTTTGTCGGCGTCCTCGACGACATGGTGGTTGGTCAGGATGTAGCCTTCCTCATCCAGGATGAACCCGGAGCCCAGGCTGCGGCTTCGCCGATGTCCGGGATGACCGAAGAAAAATTCGAAAGGATCGACTTGGCCGCCTCGTCGCGAATAGGACTGCTTCTCGACGATTGCTGAAATGTTCACGACCGAGCCGCTGACGCGCGCGACCAACTTGGTAAAATCCGGGAAACGTCCGGCGCGTCCACCCTCGCCTCGCCCAACCGGCAGCAGCGCCGGATGCGTGACTTCGTCGGCCGGCGCGCAACTCTGTCGGTTGAGCGAAGCGGTCACGCCGACGCCGATGATGGCTCCGACAACTAGTGCGCCGGTTACAAGTGAGCGTCCAGTCTTCATTGAGTGTCCTCCTGGGATGGGGATCCGCCGCCCTTAACCGCTTTGACGTAGTGCAAACGAAGCTCATACAACATTTCTTCCATCATCTGAGCTTCTCCTTCGTCAAGATTACCGGCCGTCTTCTCTTCGAGCATCCCGAGGATGTCAATCATCGCCTTGGCCTGCGGCAAGTCCTGGTGAACCACGCCACTTTGCGAATCCGGCGCTACGCCGAGAAACATGAAGGCCTGCGACGCCAGGCCGATGACGAAACTCGAGAACGTCAGCTCTGCGCCTTCCCGTGCGTACTCTTCTCCGCCGGCTTCTGCAGCCGTAGCACCCTCCGAAGCAGTCGCTGTGTCGGCCTCCTGCTCGGCCTGGCCACCGACATCACCGGCATCGTCGTCGCCACGAGATTCGCCGGTGGAATCAAAACGGCGCTTGTCTTCGACTTTGAAGCCGAGGCCCTTTTCCTCTTCTTCGCCCATCGACATCTCCCTCCCTCGCTTCGAGCCACCGTAGCGGCCCGGCCGAGGCTCTCAGGGGTCTCGCCGGCCCGCACGGTGAATTCAAACTTGTAACATGCCCGGAGAACAATGAAAGTCCGGGTAGATAGGGCTTGGCGGCACCATTGACAACCGGATACCGGCTCCGTATAGTCCCTGCGCTTCGGAGCTTTCATGCCGTCTCCGCACCAAGTAGCCGAATCCGCGATCGAACTGATCGGGCACACACCGCTGGTCGAACTCACGCGTATGCCCGCAGAAGGGTCGGCCCGGGTGCTGGCAAAACTCGAGTCGCTCAACCCTAGAGGAAGCGTCAAGGACCGCATCTGCCTAGCCATGATCACCGCACCAGAAGCGCACGGCCG
>CAZJCO010000120.1:0-8203 GCA_964544375.1 uncultured Myxococcales bacterium | reverse complement strand
GACCGATGGTCTCCGGCTGTGGCGGCTTCGCCGGGCGAGGGGCTCGCAGACGATCCCGGCGGCCCTTCGCCTGCGTATCTCCGGCGAAATTTACCACCCGCCACAGACCGAGGCCGAGGAGTACGCTCGAGGTTTCTCGCGTACCCGTGGAACGATTCAAGCGGAGGGCGTGCTGCTTTCGGGCGCGACCGGCTGGATTCCCGTTTTTCGCAAAGAGCTGCTTACGTTCGACATCGAGGTCACGGTTCCTGGCGACTGGGATGTGCTCAGTCAGGGACGCCGGGTATCCCACGAGCGTTCCAACGCATCGCGCGGCGTGCGCTGGCACTGTGACCGACCGATGGACGAGGTCTATCTGGTCGCCGGACCCTTTACCGAATACCGGGCGAGTGCCGGCCGGACTCGGCTCTATGCTTTTCTGCGCCAAGCAGATCCGGATCTTGCGCAGCGCTACTTCGAGGCAACCGAGTCGTACCTGGCGATGTACCAAGAACTGATCGGCGCTTACCCTTACGAAAAGTTCGCGCTGGTCGAGAACTTTTGGGAAACCGGTTACGGTATGCCGTCGTTTACCTTGCTCGGCAGCAAGGTCATTCGCTTTCCGTTCATCCTGCACTCTTCTTATCCCCATGAGATCTTACACAACTGGTGGGGAAACTCCGTTTACGTTGCTGCGGATGCCGGCAACTGGAGCGAGGGCTTGACGGCCTATCTGGCCGACCACCTGATCAAAGAAGGCCGAGGACGCGGCGTCGAGTATCGTCGCGACACGCTTGCGCGTTACCGCAGTTACGTTCGCGAAGAGCGGGACTTTGCGCTGAAGGAGTTCCGCGCGCGGCATTCCGCGTCGACCGAGGCTGTCGGCTATGGCAAGTCGCTGATGCTCTGGCACATGCTGAGACGGCGGATCGGCGACGTCGCGTTTCGCGACGGACTGCGTGAAGCGTACCGGCGCTTGCGCTTTCGACGAAGCTCCTTTCGCGACTTCGCGACGATATTCTCCGACGTGGCTGGAGAAGACCTACGGCCGTTTTTCGAGCAGTGGGTCGATCGAACCGGTGCACCCGAGCTTTCGCTCGATTGCGCGATGCACGGCGGCGATCGGGTCCGTTTGTCTTTGCGGCAGGAGCAGCCGGAAGCGGTCTACGATTTGCTCGTACCGGTCGCTTTGACGCTGGAAGGGAAGAAGCGGGCCGAGCAAGTCTCCTTGACTCTCGATCGGCGCGAGCGTGATTTCGAACTCGACGTATCGGCGCCGGTCGTGAGGGCCGACCTCGATCCTGCCTTCGACCTTTTTCGCCGGCTGGCATCGGGAGAGGTCCCGCTTACGTTGGCCGACCTCTTCGGCGCTGCGCCGCTGACGATCGTGCTACCGCGAAAGGCAAGCCGGGCCTTCCACGCGGCTTGGAAGGAGCTTGCCCAGAGTTGGGCCCGGCAGGCGGCGGCCGCGGTCGACATTGTAGAGGACGATGCGCTCGAGAACTTGCCGGCGGAAGGAGCGATCTGGCTTCTTGGCGCGACCAATCGCTGGGCTGGACTGCTCGATGTCTGGCTCGAGGCGCGCGGCGGCGGCCGCTGCGGCGAGGGCGGGCTTCGCCTGGCGGGCCAATGCTACAGGTTTTCCGATCACAGCACGGTCATTGCCGGGCGCACGCGCGGCGGCAGCAGCGTCGTTGGCTGGGTTGCCGGCAGCAGTCCTGCAGCAATCGCCGGGCTTGCGCGCAAGCTGCCGCACTACGGGCGCTATTCGTACTTGGCCTTTCGCGGTGACGAGCCCACAAACGTCGCCAAAGGCCAGTGGCAGGCCCTGGCATCGCCGCTTGCCAGAACCTGTGGCGAGCGTGCGGGAGATTTTCCGGCGCGTGGCGAGCTTTCCGCGCGCGAGCCGTTGACTCGCCCGGCCGCGCGCTTCGATCCGGCGCGCCTGGCCGAGCACGTTGCTTTTCTCGCCGCCGATGCGCTCGAAGGCCGCGGTCTCGGGAGCCCCGGCCTTGTGCGGGCCGCCGACTATATTGCCGCGGCGTTTCGCCGGGCGGGCCTCGAGCCGGGTGGCGACGACGGTTCTTTTTACCAGGACTGGAGAGAAAAAGGCGGACCAAGAGGCGAGACGATTCCTCTGCGCAACGTTGTCGGAGTGCTGCCGGGGAAACGGTCAGACTGGCAGGGACAGTCGCTTGTCGTCGGCGCCCACTACGATCACCTTGGCCGCGGCTGGCCGGATCATCACAAAGGCGACGAAGGCAAGATCCACAACGGCGCCGATGACAACGCTTCCGGTGTCGCCGTTCTCCTCGAACTCGCGCAAGCGCTGGGCCGGGGCCCAAAGCCCGACCGAAGCATCGTCTTCGTCGCCTTCAGCGGGGAGGAGTGGGGTCGGCGCGGTTCGCAGCATTACCTGCAGGGCCCCAGCGACCGGACCTCCGCCTTGGATCTTCGGGCTATGATCAATCTTGACACGGTCGGCCGCATGAATTCCGGCGGCCTTTTGATGTTGGGGGCGGGTAGCGCTTCGGAATGGCCGCAGATTGCGATGGGCGTGGGCTTTACCACGGGCATCGACGCCAAGGCAGTACAAAACGACCCCGGCGGCAGCGATCAAAAGAGTTTTCTCGACCGCGGCATCCCCGCGATCCAGCTCTTTACCGGAGCCAGTGCCGATTACCACCGGCCCAGCGACGATGCGGGAAAAGTCGATGTAGAAGGGTTAGCGAAGATCGCGACGTACGCGCGTGAGATCATCGTCTACCTCGCAGCGCGCGAGGAACCCCTACATGCAAGCCTTTCTCCGGATCACTCGGGTTCGCGCGACGAAAGCCCGCCGGCGACCGAGCGACGACGGGTACGCCTGGGGACGGTCCCGGACTATGGTTACGACGGCGTCGGCGTGCGCATCGCAGAGGTCGTTGCCGGCTCTCCGGCGGACCGGGCAGGAATCGCGGCCGGGGACATCGTGACGAGCATCGGCGACGCTCCGGTGAGCGATCTCAAGAGCTTTGCCGCCCAGCTACGACGCCACCGGGCGGGCGACCGTATTCGCCTTACGCTGTTGCGCGGCCGCCAGACGATCTCGTTGGAAGCGGCGCTCGAGGAGCGCTGACCGGATCGTGCTGCTTGGAGGCGGCGCGCGCCGGCGTTACAGTATCTGCATGCGAAACTCGACGCTTTACGGTGCGCTTTGCGTGGTGTTGGTCGCGCTGCTTGCCGCCGGCTGCCACCGTGTCGCAAAACGTTCGAGCGGCGAACCCCATCTGCGTAACATTCGCCAGCTCACCTTTGGCGGACAAAACGCCGAGGCCTATTGGGATCTCGCGGGTAGGGAGCTGATCTTTCAATCGACCCACGGAGATCTCGCCTGCGACCAGATCTTTCGTATGAGCGGAGACGGGTCGAACCTGCGAATGGTTTCCACCGGTAAGGGACGTACGACCTGTAGCTACATCCAAACCGACGGCAGTATCATCTATTCCAGCACGCACGGTCACGACGACGGTTGTCTCTGGGAGCCGGACCGAAGTCAGGGATACGCTTGGCCGATCTATCCGGAGATGGACATTTGGCGGGCCGACGCCGACGGCGAGAATCCTCGAGTGCTGTTCGCTTCACCCGGCTACGACGCCGAAGCCACGGTTTGCCCACGTGACGGGCGCATCGTCTTCACTTCCTCGAAGGACGGAGATCTCGACCTGTACGTCATGGATCGCAACGGCCGCAACGTGCGGCGTTTCACGAGCACACCGGGCTACGACGGCGGGGCTTTCTTCTCTCCGGACTGCTCGAAGATCGTTTGGCGCGCTTCGCGTCCGCAGGGAGAGGCGCTGGCGGAGTATCGTCGGCTGTTGGCCAAGCATTTGGTCAAACCGGGACGGCTCGAGATCTTCGTTGCCGATGCCGACGGCGGCAACGTCGTGCAAGTGACCGACAACGGCGCCGCCAACTTCGCGCCCTACATGCATGCCGACAACCGCAGGATTCTCTACGTCAGCAACAAGAACGATCCGCGCGGACGCAATTTCGACATTTTTCTCGTCAATGCCGACGGCAGTGGAGACGAGCAGATTACTCGCAATCCGACCTTCGACGGCTTTCCCATGTGGACGCACGACGGCAAGCGTCTGGTATTCGCTTCGAACCGGAACAATACCGTGCGAGGCGAAACCAACGTGTTCGTCGCCGATTGGGTCGATTGAGGCGCTCCGCGCCGGAGGCCCCGCTAGCCGATACTCTCGAGGAACGCTTGCACGCGCGTGCGGGTCTGGCCGACGCCGCTTCGGCTCAGGTACTCCCGCTCGAGTACGAGCGTGGGGATTCCCGGATCCTCGTGCAGCGAGTGCGTGAGCATCTGGATCTCGCCACCCCAGAGATCGCAGAACTTGAGCCTCTGGCAGACGACCCCGGCGATGTCGTGCTGCTCGACCGACCGGCGAACGTCGGCCAGGCGCGTTTCGTAGTCGGCGAGCATGCGCGGGCAGGGTAGGTGGTCGAGCATACGCCGGGCGATTGCTTCGATCGGATCGCCGCTTTCGTCCACCAAGGTAGAAAAGCTCTTGCTGCAGCAGCAAAGCGTGTCGGCGACGATCGATGCGCCGAGGGATTCGAACAACGCGAGGTATTGCGGATCGTCGAGTACGCCGCCGACCACCATCAGGCGCGGGCTGCCGTTCTCTACGGGTGCGGGTGCGGCCTCGAGAGCCTCGAGGCGGTCTTCGAGCAGATCGTTGAACAGGTCTTTCGGCATGCTCGCCGCCGCAACCGCCATCGCCAGCATTTCGCTGCCCGCGAGGCGAGCGGGTCTTGCGCTTCGCAGCGCATCGGCGCGCGCGAGCAACCGCCGCGTGCGGTTGTGCAGGCAGATGGCTTCGGCGAGCCGGTCGTCGGTTACCGCGGTGTCGAAGGCTTGCTCGAGTTGCGCTGTCAGACCTCGCAGTTGTTTGACGAGGCGCGCGAGCGCGTCGTCTCCTCGCAGATGCGGAATGTCCAGGTAGAAAGAATGCGGCAGGGAGTTTTTGGTCGTGAAGATATCGTGCAGGCGGCGAATGTGGTCGCAGCTGTTCGTCACCAGTACGCCGTCGAGAAAGGCGCCGTCTCCCGACAGAATGCGGTTGAGCGCGTGGCGAACGAAGCTGCAATTGACCGAGCTGAGAAAACGGTCCGCCTCGGCTGTGTCGTTGCTGCCCGTCGCCCGCATGCGCAAGGGGAGGGCGCCGGCTGCCCAAAATAGTTCTTCCGGAGCGTGCGTGCAGAAGTAAGCTACCACCGGCCGGCCATCGTCCTTCCACTGCCGCACATAGTCGTTTTCCATCGGACCGGCGAGTTGAGCGAAATCGAAGGCTGCGTTCATGACGGGACCTCTAAACCATCACGGTTTCGAAGAAGCGTTCAATGGTCGCGCGGATTTCCTCTGCCGGCCGCGTCCGCGAATCGATCCAGTCCAGATCAAAGGCGCAGACCGGGATTCCTTCTTCGCGGCAGACCTCCCGCAGCAGGCTGAGCCAACCCCAGACGTGCTTGCAGCCCACGGGGCTCGGAAAGACCACGCAATCGGCACTGAAATCCCGATAGTTCCGCAGGAACTGCTCGGTCAGTTGACCGGCGTCGACCCGCAAGTGTCCCATCGTCGTTTCGAGACCGCGGCGCGCCAGGCCGAGCAGCATGCTGTCGAGATCGGTGGTGTCGACGGTCTCTTCACGAAGGAAGCTCGAGAGCAAGTCGGTGATGACAACGGCACCGAAGCTGTCTTCGAGCCACGTCGCGAGTTCGAAATCGAAAGTAACGGGCACGTAGTACCACAGCACGCGGTGCTTTTCTTCCGGCACAGCGCCGCGACCCTCCTTGACAGCAGCGGTTGCGTCGTCGCGAAGAAACTCGATGTAGTTGGTCAACTGTGGTGAGCCCAGCGAGCTGAGGAACGCCATGTAACTGTTGAAACCGACGCTGCCGGGATGGGGGCAGGGCTTTGCGCGGCGTAGCTCGAACAGTTCGAGCAGGGCGCGAATCGCGCGGTTGGATTCCTCGCAGACTTCTCGTAGCCGATCGAGATCGAGTTTACGTCCCGTTTGTTCCTCGAGAAATCCGATCAGCTTGCGCAACTCGCGCGCGTAGTAAGTATGGGCCTCGGGCGAGTTGTCGACCGGAGCGTCGAGACGGAGCACCGGACAATCGATCAGCCGCTCGAACATCTGGTAGCCGATGCGCGAGCTGTCGCACGGCGCGCTGGCGGTGACGATGAAGTCGGCGCGAGGCATCTCCCCCTCGAGCAGCGCCCCGAGCATCGCTTTGTCGAGTACGCAGACTTCCGACGGCACGCCGTAGGCCTCGGCACGATCGACGTAGTGCCAACAGATCTCGGGCGTGCCCAGTGTCATGATCGGCGGATGGATCTCGCCGAGGAAGGGATAGACGTCCATCGCGAGGAAGATCTCGGGCGTGACGCAGAATTCGTACCAGCAGAGTTTCCGGTCGCCGCGGTCGAGCGTACGAAACGTGTTTTCGTAGTGCGCGATGACGACGTCCATCGCGCCGGCCAACAGCCGGCCGTGGGGCATCATCTCGGCCCGCAGCATCTCGGCCATTGGCCGGAACTGCTGGTCTACCTTTTCCCGCATCCAATGCATGTTCGGCGGGGTCATGAGCGCTCCCATGCTGCGGCCGGCGGCAAGCCTACAACGGTATTTGCGCCGCGGTGACAGCGCCCGCGGCAGCCAATCTGTACACCCGCGCGCGAAACCAAACAATGCCCAAGATGAACGTGGTTCGATTCTTGGTTGTTTTGGTTACGGTGAGAGCCTTCTTCGAAGCTTGCCGCATCTGGCAAGCGATGAGACGATGTCGCATGGGAGCCGAATCGCGTGACGCAAGAACGCAAGTATGCCCTCGAACCCTACTTCGGTGAGGGCCGGCAAGAATTGATCGCCCATACGCCGCACGCCGGGTACCTCGGAATGCGCGTGGTGCGGACCGGGCCGTGCGAAGCGGTTCTCAAGATTCCGTATCGCGAAGAACTCATCGGCGACCCGTCCCGCCGCGTCGTCTTCGGCGGCGTGATCACTACCTTGCTAGACCAGTGTAGCGGACTGTCGATTGGTTGCAGTCTCCCGGTTGCGAAGGCGATTGCGACGATCGACCTGCGCATCGACTACCTGCGTGCAGCCGAACCCGGACTCGATCTCTACGGCCACGCGCACTGCTACAAGATCACGCGCAACGTCGCTTTCGTGCGGGGCGCGGCGTACGACCGCGCCCCGGAGGATCCCTTTGCGAGCTTCTTGGCGACGTTCATGATCGGCGCGAACACTGCCGAGAGCCCCTACGCCAAGCTCGCGCGCGAGGCGCGGGAGGCCCGGTGAGAGATCTACTCAGAAGCATTCCCTACGCGCGCTATCTCGGGGTCGAGGTCGAACGGCGAGAAGAGAATCTGATCTGCGTTCTGCCGTTCCGCAAGCAACTAATCGGTAACCCCAACGTACCGGCGGTTCACGGCGGTGCGCTCGGCGCCTTCTTGGAACTGACGGCGATTTTGCAGTTGATCGAGGACAACGACGGCGGGCGCGTCGCTCGGCCGATCAACTTCGGCGTCGATTATCTCCGCTTGGCCCGTTCGGCCGATACCCGAGCACGCGCGGAGATCGTCAAGCTGGGGCGCCGCGTGGCTAACGTGCGCGCGATCGCGTGGCAGGACGATCCGTCGCGACCGGTCGCGGCCGGCAACGGGAAGTTTCTTCTCTGAAAGGTCGAGGCCTGTCAGAAGCGCAGAACCCGTCCAGCCCGCGCGTTTTCGTCGTAACGCGTACCGGCGATCACCCTCTGGCCGTTGACAAAAACGTCGTCAATGCCCGAGGGAAAACTTGCCGGGTGCTCGAAACTCGCGGTGTCGGCAAGCCGCCCTCGATCCAGCACCACGAGGTCCGCGGCGCAGCCCGGCCGTAGCCAGCCGCGGTCTTTCAGGCAGAGGCGCTCGGCGGCCTTCCCCGTCATCTTGGCGACCGCCTCTTCGAACGAAAACAAGCCGCGCTTCACATAGGTTGCCAGCACACGCGGAAACGTTCCGTAGCTCGCGGGGTTTTGGTGGCCGCGGGCGGTTAGGAAGGTGTCCGTCTCGATTGTGCAGAGAGGGTGGGCGAGGACGGCTTCGAGCGCCGATTCGTCTTGCGGCTCCCCGCTGTACCCGGGGAACAGAAAGCGTGCGTTGCGCTTGCTGTGGGCGACC
>CAZJCO010000119.1:0-8242 GCA_964544375.1 uncultured Myxococcales bacterium | reverse complement strand
GGGGGTGATCTCCAACTCCGACCCCTGGGTCCTCAGTCTGGAGCGCAGCTTTCTCGCGCGCAACGTACAGAGCGCATTCCGCCGGGGCGAGGCGCGCGGAGTGGCAATGGCGGCCGCGGCCGGAGCCGATATGACGCTGCACGAATATGCTCCTGCGACCATCAAGAAAGCCTTGGTGGGGTATGGCCGCGCCGATAAAGGACAGATGCAGGCTGCGGTGACGCGTTTGTTTGGTTTGTCGGAAGTGCCCGCTGAAGACGAGGCCGACGCATTGGCGGCGGCCGCCTGTCATGGATTTCGTCGGCGTTACGACGAGCGGGTGGGCGAGGCCTCGCAACCGAAGGCGGCGCGCGTGCGGGCGCGGGGCGGCAAATCATGATCGCCAGTCTGCGTGGCAAGCTCGCCGAAAAGAGCCCCGGTGAAGTCGTCGTCGACGTCGGCGGCGTTGGCTATCATGCCTACGTTCCACTCTCGACCTTTTGTCGTTTGCCCGAGGAGGGTGCCTCGGTCGAGCTGCTGACGGTCACCAACCTGCGCGAGAACGCGCTCGAACTGTTCGCGTTCTCCGAGCGTCGGGAACGTGCGCTGTTTCGGCTCTTGCGCGGCGTTTCGGGGATCGGCCCCCGCCTGGCTCTGGCCATCCTCTCCGGCATCGAAAGCGAGGAACTCGCGGCCGTACTCGAAGCGGGCGCAGCCGAACGGCTCGTGGCGATCCCCGGAGTCGGTCGCAAGACGGCAGAGCGCGTCGTTCTCGAACTCAAGGGCAAGTTGGAAGGCCCACTAACCGGTGCCGGTGACGACGGCAATAGCGCCGAACGAGACGCGGTCCGTGCTTTGGTCGGTTTGGGTTACAAAGAGCGTGATGCGCGCGAAGCCGTTCGCGCGAGTCGAGAAGGTGGCGACGCGGAGCTCGAGACGCTGATCAAACGTTCGCTTGCGAGGCTCGGCTGATGGCTTCGGGCGTGCTCGACGACTCCGTCGTCACGGCCCTGCGAGGGCCGGAAGACGCTGCGGGCGAGGTCAGCCTGCGGCCGCTCTCGCTTGCCGAATACGTCGGCCAGCCGCACGCGCGGGCCAATCTGCAGATTGCGATCGAAGCCGCTCGCGCAAGGGGCGAAGCGCTCGACCACGTTCTCTTGATGGGACCGCCGGGTCTCGGCAAGACTTCGCTGGCGCATATCATCGCACGTGAGATGGGCGTGCGCATATCGCAGACCAGTGGTCCAGTGATCGAGAAAGCCGGCGACCTCGCTGCCATCTTGACCGGGCTGGAAGCAGGCGACGTGCTGTTTATCGATGAAATTCACCGCCTCGGTCGCACGATCGAGGAGATCCTCTATCCAGCCATGGAGGACTACCGCATCGACCTGGTCGTCGGTGAGGGCCCTTCGGCCCGTTCGATCTCGCTCGAACTCAGCCCATTTACCCTGGTCGGCGCAACCACGCGGTCGGGCTTGTTGACGCCGCCGCTGCGTTCACGTTTCGGCTCGAGCTTTCGTCTCGAGTTCTATTCGAGCGACGAATTGGCTGCGATTCTACTTCGCTCGGCAGGTTTGCTTCAAGTCGAGCTCGACGCCGCGGCGGCCGCGGCCGTCGCCAAGCGTTCGCGCGGTACGCCGCGGATCGCCAACCGGTTGCTGAGGCGCCTGCGCGATTACGCCCAGGTTCGTGCGGCCGGCAGGGTCACCGCCAAGGTGGTGGAAGACGGGCTCGAGATGCTCGGCGTCGATAGGGCGGGCTTCGATCCCATGGACCGCGAGTTCATGCTAGCGATCATCGAGAAGTTCGACGGAGGGCCGGTTGGCATCGACACGATCGCTGCGGCCACGGGAGAGGACGCCGGTACTTTGGAGGAGCTTCACGAACCGTTCTTGATTCGAGCCGGTTTCTTGCAACGAACCGCGCGCGGCCGAGTTGCTACGGCGCGTGCTTACGACTACTTCGAAATCAAGCCCGGACGAGACCAGGCGGGTCTGTTCGAGTAAGCCGGCGTGGCCTGGCGAACCGATCCGCAGGTCCAGCAGTCGTCGGACGAGCGCGAACGCCGCCGACGCTTGCGCGAGGGCGCCATCATCCTCGCGACGGGCCTTGCGATTCTGGTCTTCGCGTTTTGGGAAATCCGCCGGCCGGGAGCTCACGCCGGCGCGCCGGGCAACGTCTTTTCTTTTCTTCTAGTCAACCTCAACATCATCCTGCTGCTGCTCCTGGTTTTTTTGGTTGTCCGCAATCTCGCCAAGCTCGTCATCGAACGCCGGCACAGGGTTCCCGGAAGCCACCTGCGCACTCGCACGGTGATCGCCTTCGTAGCCATTGCGCTGTTTCCGGCGGTCGTGATGCTGCTGGTGTCGTTGGAGTTCATGACGAACACCATCGACAGTTGGTTCAACCGAGAAGTCGACGCTTCGTTGCGCGGCGCCTGGCAGGTGGCGCAGGTTTATTACAGCCATGCCGCCGACGACGCTGTGCGCCACGCGCAGGCGATCGGTTCGGAAATCGCCGAGGAGGGCGGCGCGAAAGTGCGCGACGACCCGCGCGTGCGCAGGATCGTCGCCGAGTATCAGGACAGCTACGGGCTCGGTACGGTGCAGGTGTTCGACGCGGGCGGCCATCAAGTGGTCACTTCGTTCAATCGCTTGGTGCCGACGGGGCTGTCACTGAAGTCGGGCGACGAGCTGTTGCAGGAGGCGCTGGCCGGAAGACCGGCCACCCACGTCGAGCCGCTGGGCGAAGGCGATATCATTCGTGGAGGAGCGCCGGTGAAAACGCCGGAAGGTCGGGTACTCGGCGCGGTCGTAGTGGATTACTTCGTCGAACAGAGCGCCAGTCGTTGGGGGCAGGACATTCTCGGTGCCTTTCGTGAATATCGTCGTCTCAAGTTGAACCGCAGACCGTTCAAAAATCTTTACGTACTCACGATGGCCTTGGCCTCGCTCATGGTTGTCTTCTCAGCAACCTGGCTGGGTCTCTACTTGGCGCGTGGGATTACCGAACCGATCGGCCAGCTTGCCGATGCGACGCGCAAGATCGCGCAAGGCGATTGGAACGTGCATCTTCCCGAGGGAGGGGGCGACGAGATCGGTACGCTGGTGCGAGCCTTCGATTCGATGACCGTGCAGCTTCGGCAGAGTCACGCCGAACTCGAGGAACGGCGTCGCTATATCGAAAACGTACTGCAGCACGTCGATGCCGGTGTCGTCTCCCTCGACCAGGACGGTCGGATTGCGACCGTCAATCCGGCGGCGGCGGCGCTGCTCGGCGTCGACGGCGAATCCCTGGTCGCGCGCGAGGCGGGTCGGGTGTTCGAGGAAGCCGGCTATTCCCGTGTGTCTGCGCTGGTAGACGATCTCAGCCGCGGGCAGCTGCCGTCGGGAACGCGGCTGAACGTTTCTTCCGACGAGGACGGTCGAACGCTGTTGGTTACGGCGACGACGATCGAATCCGCCGAGGGGTCGAACATCGGTTCGGTACTCTTCTTCGAGGACATCTCTCGGATCCTCGAAATGCAGCGCGTTGAGGCCTGGAAGGAGGTCGCGCGGCGGGTTGCGCATGAGATCAAGAATCCGCTCACACCAATTCAACTTTCCGCGCAGCGTCTCAATCGCCGATTACGATCGCAGTTCGAGGGCGACGATGCCGTGCTGTTCGAGGAGTGCACGACGACGATCGTCAAGGAAGTCGAACAACTACGCGATCTGGTCAACGAGTTCTCTCGTTTTGCCCGCCAATCGAGCGGCGAAAAGCATCCGTGCGACCTCAATCGAATCGTCGCCGATACGGTGCCGCTGTACCAACAATCACGTCCCGATGTGCGGATCCACTTTGAGGCGGCGCCGGAGCTGCCTTCGCTGCCGTTGCACCGTGATGCCGTGCGCCGTGCGCTGGTAAACTTGCTGGACAACGCCCTGGCTGCGGTGAGCGACGATCCGGCGCCCTACGCTCCAGAAGTCGTGGTGGCGACACGCGTCGATCTCGAGCGCTCGCGTGTGGATCTGGAGGTTCGGGACAACGGTCCCGGAGTGCCGCTGGAACAGCGCGCGAGGATTTTCGAACCGTATTTTTCGACGAAAGCGGAGGGCACGGGCCTCGGCCTCGCGATCGTCGCATCGGTTGCTGCCGAACATCATGCGTTCGTGCGGTTACATGAGAATCTACCCCGTGGTACTCGTTTCGTCATTGAGTTTCCGCTTTCTCCGGTAGTGACGCCGCAGGTTTAGCCGCCCGAGATCGTACGAGGGAGACCGCTAGCAGGGATGGATAGCAGCAGCATTCTCGTCGTCGACGACGAGGCCAAGGTTCGCGAGGCAGTCGGTGCGGTGCTCCGCGACGAAGGCTTCGATGTCGTTGCGGCGGGCGATGGAACGGAAGCACTTCGTTGTTTCGATGCGGACAAGCCACAGCTTGTCTTGCTCGACGTATGGATGCCAGGCATGGATGGCATCGAAGTCCTCGACAACTTGAAGCAGCGTGATGCTAGCGTTCCCGTGATCGTCTTGTCCGGGCACGGCAACATCGAGATGGCGGTCAAGGCGACGCGTCTCGGAGCCGTCGACTTTATCGAAAAGCCTTTCTCGATCGACGGTCTGCTGAGTTCGGTAAGGCGAGCTTTGGGAATGCCGGAGCTGCCGCCGACAGCGCAGCATGAGCACGCAACCACGGAATCGGCGCGTCCCGTACCGCAAGATTCGCCTACCGTGCCGCAGCGTACACTGGCGCGCAGCATCGTTGGCAGCGGTCTCGGCTTGCACAGCGGAGTGCGCACGGGCTTGATTCTGCACCCCTTGCCCGTCGACAGCGGTATCCGCTTTGGTCGCGTCGGTGGTGAGGGGTACGTCCGCGCGCACGTCGACAACGTGGACTCGACCGGTTACGCAACGACGCTGTACAAGGACGGTTTGGTCGCGCGCACGGTGGAGCATTTGATGGCGACCCTGCACGCCTACGGCATTACCAATGTATTGATCAAGGTCGAAGGCGAGGTCCCGATTCTGGACGGTTCCGCCGTCGAGTTGTGCAACCTGATCGAGTCGGCGGGAATCGAGGAGCAAGGCGCGTCGCTGGCGGTAGTCTGCGTTCCTCGCCGAGTGGAAGTCCAAGCGGACAACGGGGCCTTCGTTCGCATCGAGCCCTACGACGGCTTTCGCATCACCTATGAACTCGCCTATCCTGCGCCGGTCGGCGAACAAGTCTATACGTTCGAAATGCACGATGCTGCGTCGTTTAGGCGCGACATCGCGCCCGCCCGAACCTTTGGTTTCGTCGAGGAGATCCGCGCGCTGGAAAGCGCAGGGTTGGGCCAGGGCGGCCAGCTTGGCAACTTCATCCTCATCGGCGAAGGAGGCATCGTCAATACCGACCTACGGTTTCCCGAGGAACTGGCGCGCCACAAGATACTCGACCTGATGGGAGATTCTTATCTGCTCGGCCGTCCCGTGCGCGGTGCTATCCATGCACGAAAGACGGGGCATTCACAGAACGTCGAACTGATGCGTCGGGTGTGCGCCGAAGTCGGGTGCTGAGCCGTTTGTCGCCGCAGCGGTGCTGGTGCTCTAGAGCAGGCCGACGATGTGCGGAGCGTCGAGCGTTCCCGAGACCCTATAGTAATGCCACCCATCGCCGCGCTGCGGGGCTTTCGGCAGAAGGCCGATGATCGCCTTCGACCGTTTGCTGCCGTCGTCGCGGCGTGCCCGTAAGTCTCCCGACAGGGAAACGCTGCCCGAGGCGCGGCGCGCGAGGCGCAGGCCGTCGATTTCCCACGCCACCCCCTCGGCTTTGGCGTTGCCTCGAACCACGGTGAAAACCTGACCCTCCGACCGGCCTTCGAGATGCAGCGCGGAAAAGGTCCACGCGCCTATCGGCATGCGCTCGGGCGGAGTGGTCCCGCGTGGCATGCCGCTCGGCATTAGACCGGAGACTTCCCCCTCGCGCGCGTCGAGAACGACCTGTGCCGAGGGCGGGCTTCGCTTCTCCGTAAGGACAACGTCGATGCGACCGTCGAAGCTTCCACCGACCTTGAAATCGTCGATTTTGAGACAGGAAGCCGGGTCCACGTCTTGCAACGTTACCACGGCCGAGCGAGCCGAATCGTGCGTACCCAGTCGGGCGACGATATGGCCGCCGCAAGCGCTGATCTCGGCGCGACGGATTCCAAATACTCCGAGCAAGAGACGCACGCGCTCGAATGCAATTCGGTAGGGGCCGGTTGCCAGGCGTGTGTCGTACAAGCTGTAACCCGGAGGCCAGCTCGGGGCGACGGAAGCGATTTCGATCGAAACGCCGTAAGCACGAGCGCGCGGGAGCAGCAGCCGCTCGACGAGCATGCGATGCGGAAACATCCACAATAAGAAAACGAACAAGACGAGGGCAAAAAAAAGTAGGTGTCGCTTCATGAAGCCGTGAGTGCGCCGACGATCACAGTGGCGTCGAAGCGGCTGTGGTCCTCGTAGCGCCGTTTGATCTCGATGCGCTTCACGTATGCCGGGTTGCTCGGCTGCTCGATGTTGCGCAGCAGGGCTACCAGATCGGACAAGGGTGTGGCGACGAGCTGCAATTCAACAATGGTTTCTTCGCTTCCGTCGGGCCGCGGGCGCCGACTCGGATTCATCGACGCGACGGCCTCACGATTCACCGAGCGCGCCGCCGCCTGTTCGACGAACGCGAACAAAGAGAACCCGCCTTTATTCCGCGAAGTGCGCTTGCGAGTGGCTTCTTTCTTCTCCAGGGCGGTGATCTGCTGCGCGATGGCCTCCATTCTACTCAGGTCGGCCGACAGGATATCGGTTCGGCGCGCCAGGTTGGCGCGGGCGTTGGCTACCGGGATGACGGCCAGCTTGACCACGGCGACGATGAGCAGGATTCCGCAGAAGATCGTCACCAGAAGCCGCTCCCGCGGGTTCAGACGCAGCATCGCGCTACGCACGGCCTGCAGCGGCGCGTTCACGAGGCATCTCCGTTGGTTGTCAGCCGCACCGTCAAGTCGAAGTCCACGCCGCTGCCGTCGACCGCACTGCGTACCCCGCTGGCTTCTGCCGAAGCGATCCGCGCGTCGGATGCGAGGGCGCTTTCCAGTCGGGTAACGTCCTCGAAGTCCTCGGCATGCCCGCGCATACGAACGTTGGGTGGATCGTAGATGTAGTTGTCGAACTCGACGGAAAGCTGTCTGGGAACAGATTCCGACAAAGCGATGAGAGTCTTCAACGCAGATACGCCGGGTCCGCTGTCGCCGGACCCTTGACGCTGCTCCAACTCCGCCAGTTTCGTCTCGAGCTTCAGCCGCCGACCCGGTTTACCCGCCGCCGAGGGCAGAACGCGCTGCACGATATCGTCCGCTCGGCTCTCCAATGCGCGGGTACGCCGCACGATGCGCGCGGTGTCGAGCGCGCCCGAAAGCAACAGCAGGACCGCCGTGATCGCTGCCCAGCGCAGCAGGGGGGCGCTGCTGACTTGAGCAGCTCCCGCAGCGTATGCCCCAGCGGCAGTGGCAGCGGGGCGGAACAGCAGGGTCGGCACCGCGGTTTCGCCTGCCGCGATCAGCACCATTCCCAGCACGGCGGCGTAGCAACTCCAATCGGACGGTGCAGAATCGACGGTCAGCGGCGCCGCCGCGTTCGCAGAAGCAATCTTGCGCCCATCGAGCGCCTGCTCGAGTCTTGGACGGAGCGCGGCCGCGCGGTTCCCGCCGAGAACGACGGTGGCTCCCTCGCCGTCCAGAGTCCTGAGCGACCACACGACGTTGCGCACGAGAATTTCGTCGCTCGCGTCGTGATGCAACCTCAGTCCTTCAACCGAGCCGTTGCGCAGGCTGGCGACCAAGGTTCCCCCGTTCTCTGCGTGAATTACAACGACGGAAGCCGGCGAGCCCTCGAGGCTCTTCTGGTAACTCAGCAGGATCGCCGAAGGCGCCCACAGCAGTCCCGACGGTTTCAGCCCGCTCTCGGAAAGTTCCAGCTGTTGCGCTTCGAAGCGTTCGGCCGGTGCGAGTGCGGCCAACACCCGTCCGCCGGCACTTTTGGAAAGGTTGTCGAAGGCGACGAACGATTCCTCTAGGCTCAGCGGAACGTGCTCTTCGATGGCAGGGCCGACGGCTTGCGCGAGGCGACGACGATCGTGAAACGGAAACGATAGAATGCGGAACAGCGCGGCGTCGCCCGGAAGGCTTGCGACCACGATGTCCGCTGCGCTCGCCGCACGCGCCAGCGTTTCTCGCGCCGTCTGGCGCTCGAGCTGTTCCAGCCGCGTAACTCGC
>CAZJCO010000118.1:0-8265 GCA_964544375.1 uncultured Myxococcales bacterium | reverse complement strand
CATCGTGATCGACGTGCCGCCCGAAAGCCAGGTGCACAAGCAGGTGGTGCGCAAACGCGTCGAGGCCCGCGAGATCGTCATGGACCCGGCCACGCGGCTCTACTACGTCGAGGTCGAGGAACCCGACATGGCCAGGCCCTCCGGCGATCTGGAGCGCCTGAAGGAGGCGCTCGCGGCGCAATGGGGGCTCGACCATGTGAGTGCCGATCTCGCCACGCTGACGGCGCTGCAACCGACCTTGCGCAAGGGAAAATGGGCGGTCACGGCCGCCGTGCACCGCAGCCGCGACCACCTCCACACAAACGCAGCCAGACAACCCCACGAGCAGCCGACCACGAGCACTCAGAATAGCGTGCCCGCACACAAGCATGCGAAAGCGCGACGACCAGTCGCCGCGCGGACGCTCTAGCTACCAGCCGAGCCAGGCGAGTGCCGCCACCAGCGTTGCGCAGAACAGCATGTCGAGAGTCGTCAGTCGTCCGATCGCAACGAAGAACGGTGTGGTCGACAGGCCGGTAACCGCGAGCAGTGCGACGCGCGCAGAGTAGGCACGGCGGGCCCACAGGCCGGTTGCGGCCAACACGACCAGGGCCGCCAGCACCGAAGGCAGCCGCGCGGCGGCGGCCCCGTGGCCGAAGGCGGCCAGCGATGCGGCGACCGTCCAGTGAAAGGCTACCGGTTTGTGATGATACGGCTCGCCCTGCAAGCGGGGGGTCAGGAAGGAACCACTGGCGATCATCTCGCGGGCGATTTCGGCGTGTCTCCCCTCGTCGGGGTCGAGCAGGTCGAGACGGCCGAGCCAGGCGCCGAGCACGAGCAGGGCGAGTAGCCCGAGGGCGATCCAATCCCGCCGGGCAGGCTCGTTTGCTATTCCCATCCCTGCTGTTTGGCGTAGAAGATTGGACCTCCCAAATACATCGCAAAGCCGATTCCGAAGACGAAGGCGAGGTCGGCTTCCTCTTCCGAAGCGACGATCTTGCGGTCGCACAGGGATCGCGCCGTGCGGTAAAGGGCGCGCACGCAACGTTCGACGATTTCTTCGTCCGACGCCACGCGACTGCCGCGATCCGGCGCCAATTCGGCGAGACCGGGCCAGCAGGCGAGCTTTTTACCGCCTTCGTAATCGTAGTAACCGCCGCCCGACTTGATGCCGAAGCGGCCTAGTTCGCGCATCTTCCACACTAGAGGATCACGCGTCGGCGGAGTGACCGCCGCGATCGTGTCGTACATGCCCGCGGCGATGTCGAGGCCGGCTTGATCGCCGAGTTCGAAGGGACCCATCGGCAGCACGCTCTTACGGATGGCTTCGTCGATGGTTTCGATCGGCGTGCCTTCGAGGAACAACTCCTCGGCCGCCTCGAAATAGGAAGCCAGACCGGCGTTGACGAGAAAGCCCGGCGAGCCGTCGGCGAGCAGTACGGGGGTCTTGTTGATCTTGCGTACGAAAGCGTGCGCGGTGGCGACGGCCTCGTCGCAGCTCTCTTCGCCGTGGACGACCTCGACGAGTTGCATCATCGGGTGCTCGGCCGGGCTGAAGAAGTGTAGGTTGACGAAGTTGGCAGGGTCGCCGCCGCCCTCGGCGAAGGCCGGCGCCAGCACTCCGGGGCCCATCGAACTCGAGTTCGACGCGATCACCGCGTCTTTTTTGGCGACTGCGCCGAGTGCGCGGAAGAAGTCGCTCTTGATTTCTCGGTTTTCCATGCGCGCTTCGACGATCAGGTCGCAGTCGGCCAGAGCCGAAGGGTCTTCGGCCGCGACCGAGACGCTCGCAACGCGTTGCTCGACTGCTTCCTCGCTCAGCTTTCCGCGCTTGACGAGGCGTTGGTACTTGGCCCGCAGTTTGTCGCCGACGCCCGCGGCAAACTTTTCCAGCGGGACGTGGCCGACCACGCGGTAGCCGGCTTCGAGTGCCAGCCAGGCGATCGCGTTCCCCATGTAGCCGTCGATGCCGTCGACGCCGACGACCTCGATCTTGCGCGCTTTGCCGGCCAAAGACTTCGGCGGCCTTTGCACGCTCTGGTGGGTAAAGAAGAAACGCATGCCGGCTTTGGCTTCGGTCGAGGTCGCCAGGTCGACGAATGCGTCGCGTTCGACTTTGATGGCGTCGCGAATTGGCAGCGCCGCGCCTTTGATCATGACGTCGAGAGCGACGTAGGGCGCGCGAGGGTTGAGCCGGCCCATCGTCGCTTTTTCGATCATCGGCAGGATCATCGGCATGAGCGACTCGGCGTTGGCCAGGTCGGCCGGCGGCGTACGGTCGAGCGAGCCCAGCCGGTTGCGGAGGAAATCGGCGGCGAAGGCATCGACGTCGGCGCCCTCGTCGATTACCGCGTCGACCATGTGGATGCTGGCCGCCTTGGCGGCGCGGAAGTTCTTGCCCTGCAGGATTGCGGTAAAGCCGGCGTCGCCGCCCATCGGATCCTCGGCGTTGATGAGGCCGCTGCGTCGCGGCATGCGCTGGGTTCCGCCGAGACCCGGAAAGATGTTCAAGCGGATTTCAGGAAAGCCGACGGTCGAACGCGCGCTGGCGACGATACCGTGACAGGCCAATGCCAGCTCGTAAATCCCCCCGAGCGCGTAACCGTCAACCACCGCCAGCCAAGGCAGAGCGCCTTCCTCGATCGCGAAGAAGACCTCGTGTCCCTCGTCGATCAGAGCCTCGAGGTCCTCGCGACGGGCCGACATCAACTCGCCGATGTTGGCGCCTGCTCCCAGTCCGTATTTGTTGCCGCGCAGGATGACGCCGGCCAGAGGAGTCGATGCGTGAATTCCCGAGAGTTCTTTTTCGAGCGCCGTAAGATCGCGAATCGCATCGCGCGAGAGCGTATTCATGGCCCCGGAATCAAACCGGACCCAAGCGATTTCATCACGAATCTCGTACGAGAAGTTTCCCATTTCGACCTCCTGCGTGGTAGCCTCGACGACGCCGCGTCAACCAAAAAGCGATAGCGCGGCAGCGCTCCGATTACCAGCCGGGTCGAGCGGGGCGCTCAGGGCCGCAGCAGTAGGTTGAAGGGCGTCAAGCCCGGGTAGATTGGATCTCCGCCCTGTTCGCTGCCATCGGCGATCGAAAACGAACGTAGGCCCGGGCGCGAGCAGTCGCGGTCGGAGATCCACAGTTCGCCGTTTTCCGTCAGTTCGATGTCGGAAATGAGGAAGCGACTGCTGATCAAGGTGCGCGCTGGCGCGGCCTGCGACAAGTCGAAATCGATCACGGATACCGTGAAGTCTTTATCGGCGACGGCTGCCAGGATGCGGCCGCTTCCGGCGAGCGCGAAGTCGATCAGATCGCCCCCGAGTTCGGCGCCGCTAGCGATGAGGCCGGCCGAGCGCAGGCGCTGTGGGTCGATGATCTCGATGCCGCCGTCGCTCAGATCCGTGAACAGTGTTCCCGCGCCGCCGACGTAGAGCAGCCCGCTGTTGCGGTCACGAAGCAGTCCCTTGGTTTCGGCGAAAGGGTTTGACAACTGCAGTTCGACGCTGGTCTCGAGGGTATTGCTTCCGGTATCGATGACGGCCAACGCGCCCGCGCCACTCGGAAGAAAGAAATCGTTTCGGTCGAGACGCTGGACGCTTACGAACAGACGGCTGCCGACGAGCGCCATCTGATCCATCTCGGGGAAACCGTCGTCGTCGGCAAGCGTCGTGAGATCGATCGATCCCGTGAGAAAACCGTTGCAGTCGCTTCCCTTCGACGGATCGATGATGGCCAACTCGCTCCAATCGTAACGCGTGACGTAGCCCAGGGTCGGCGAGACCAAAACGATGTCGTGGGGATTGGCGCCGCTGCCGACGCCGCATTCCCACAGCTTGTCCAGAGTGAGCGGGTCGAGTTCGGCGACACTGTCGCTGCCGAAGCGGCTGAGAAGGAACAAGCGTCCGCCGGCCTCGCGGACGACGGCATCAGCCGCTGTTTGGCCGATACGGCTCTTGCTAATGCTTCTCGTCGTCAGGTCGAGTTCGGCCAGTCCTCCGCTGATGAAATCGCAGGCGGCCAGCGTCACGACAGCGGTCTTCTGTTCGGCTGCGCAGTGCGGGATGCTCGTCGTTACCGCCGCGACCAAGACCGCAAGAGCGTCGGTCGCGGTCACGGCGCCGTCGGCCGGGCTCGCGCCGATCGCGATGTCGGCGCGGGGTTCATAATCGCCGGCGATCGCCAGGCGCAATACCGCCAGGGCGTCGCTCGCACGAAGGTAGCCGTCCGCGCCGAGGTCGCCGCAGAGCGCCTGAGCGCGGCCGCTCGCGAGCGTCAGCGCCACCGCCAACGAGAGCACGGCGAACCGTTGACGGAAGAACGAGTTGTTCGGTTGCCGCGGCATCGTTTCAGGAATCGCCACCGTAACTCAGAGTCAGATAGAACGCACGACCCGGGACCGGAAAGCCGAACACGTCGGAGAACTGCCGGTTTCCGAGATTGTCGCCTTCGAGTTTGATGCGCCATCCCTTCGCCAGTGGCCCGAGCGATAGATCGACGCTGTGCGTGGCGTGCCCGGGCACGCGCTGCAGGTTGGCGCGGTCCAGGAAGATGCGGCTTTGCAACTCGAGCTGGTAGCGCAGGCGCCAACGTCGGCGCAGCAGCGACAGGCTCAGGTACGCTTCGTCGCGCGGCAGGGAGGGTAGTTCTTTGCCTCGAAAGTCCCTCACCTTGCTTCGGTTGTCGGCCTGCTGGCGGGTGTAGTTCGCTTCGAAGCCGAGCCACTTGCCGAGCGACGCTTCGATTCGCAGCTCGTGCCCTTGCACGCGGCTGGCACCGATGTTCTGAGGTCTCGGTACGCGCGCGCCGCTGGGAACAAAAACGATCATGTCGTCGACGTCGTTGTCGAAGAATGCGTATTCGGCGGTCGCGCTACCGCGCGCGCTTCTTAGGCTGCACCGCAGGCCCAGATCTCGGTTGATGCCGCGTTCGGGTCCGAGCGAAGCATTGGCCGCGCTGAAGCCGTCGTCACCAAACAATTCTCCAAAGTTCGGCGGCCGAAAATAGGTTCCGAGGTTGGCCTTCAGCGTCAGCCCGCGCGCCAGGCTCCAGCGCAGTCCCAAGCGCGGGTCGAGCGATGACGCGTCGGCGTCGGGCAAGTCGCTGTCGTCCAGCGGCGGGATCAGTCCGGAGCCGTCGAACCGATTGTGTAACAGCTCGAGACGCAGTTGCGGCGCGATCGTCAGCCCGCTGCCGAAAGCGTCAAACTCGTCTCCTAGGGCGACCGCGGCGTGCAGGCGCTGCTGCGTGCGATCCGGCGAAGGCGATGGAGCTGCCGGGAACGTGCTATCAAAGTGTTCGAACGAGAACTCGCCGCTGACTTCGAGAAAATGCAGCGCGCCGACCTCTCTCGCGGCGCCGAGTTCCAAGCCGACGGCCAGGGTTCGGTCGGACGCCTCGCGGTAAGGAAACCCGAGGCCCGGGTCGGCCGGCGGTCGTTTCGGGTCGCGCTGATTTTCGCTGGCGTAGGTCAGGTTGGTCGCCGCACGCAGGCCGTTGGGAGATTCCCATCGAGCCGATAGGATCGAACGCGAACTGCGAAAGCGCGCGTGGAGCGCCTCGCTGGAAGCGTTGCCGGGGGTTCCCTCCTGTTTGTAGTGGCTGTTGCCGGTCAGCGTGAGCGTCGAGCGGTCCGCGTTGCGGCGATCGAAGCGCAGCGCGACATCCCAGGATTCGGAATCGTTGTTCCCGCGGCGGCGGTGCGGCGAGTCGGTCGGGTCGGGCGTGTCGGTGGAGAATTTGAAATCACCATCGCTGCGACGAAAGGTGAGCGAGCCCGTCAAGCCGCCGCCGGCGGCCGCGAGCGCCGCGTGCAGCGAAGCCTTGACGGTGCCGAAGGAGCCCCCCGAAAGCGAGCCGGAAACCCCCGGACGATCTTTTCTGGTGACGATGTTGACGACGCTGGCGGCGCCCGAACTCGCGAACCGTACGGGCGTGAATCCACGGAACACTTCGATTTTTTCGACCGAGTCGATCGGCAGATCGGCGAGATTGACTCGGTCGTTGGAGGCGCGGCTCAGGCTGACGCCGTCGATCAGAATCTTGACCTGGGCCGGAGTCGAGCCGCGCACCGAGATCGTGGTGAAATCCTCGCGGCCGCCGAAGCGTCGCACCTGAACGCCGGCGCCGCGTTCGAGCAATTCAGCGACGCTCTCGTAACCTTGCCAGGCCCGGCTAGTATCGATAATTTCGACGAAGCCGGATGGGTCGTCGGCCGACTCGAACGAGGGCGCAGGTTCTGCTGCGGACACGACGATCGCGGGAATGCGCGGCGCCGCATCGGGTGCGTCGTCGGCCCACGCGAGGGTCGCGGTCATCGACGGACCGAGCAACAAGGTGCATGCGGCTGCCGCCGCTTGGCGGCAAAAGCGAAAAAGCTGGGATCGAGTCGTCGGGGCGCTGCGCAATCTCGCGCAAGGCTAACGCGTTCCTTGCGTGGGCGCCATGCTGGGAGCATGGAAGGTGAACTCGCGAGCACGTTGACAGCCGCGCGGCCGGCGACTATGAGCGGTAGCCGTAGTGGCGTCTATTGCCAAGAAGAAGATCGCGATTCTCGGCTCGACCGGTTCGATCGGTACCAGCACGCTCGAGTTGATCGCACGATTTCCCGATCGATTCGAAATCGTTGCTTTGGCGGCCGGCCGCCGCGTCGCTTCGTTGTTAGAGCAAGTCCGACGTTTTCGGCCGCGCCTGGTGTCGGTTGCCGATCCCGCCGATGCGCGTGATTTGGCGGACGCTCTGGGCGCGCAGGCACCGGTTATCGCATCCGCTTCGGAAGGGCTCCGTCGGGTTGCCTGCGACGCCGGTGCCGACTTGCTGGTGTCCGCCCTGGTCGGTGCCGTCGGTCTCGAGCCGACGCTGGCGGCTATTGATGCGGGTATAGACGTCGGTCTGGCGAACAAGGAAGTCATGGTGGTTGCCGGCGAGCTGGTACGTCGCCGGGCCAGTGCAAGTGGGTCTCGCGTCTTGCCCATCGATAGTGAGCACAACGCAATTTTTCAGGCACTCGAAGGGCGCTCGCACGAGCACCTTCGGCGCATCGTACTCACCGCCTCCGGCGGCCCGTTTAGGGGATATACGCGCGAGCGATTGACGGGAGTAACGCTCAAGCAGGCCCTTGCCCATCCGACCTGGGAGATGGGGGCCAAGATCACCGTCGACTCGGCTACGCTCATGAACAAGGGTCTCGAAGTCATCGAGGCTCGCTGGCTGTTCGACGTGCCGCCGGCGTCGATCCGCGTCGTGGTCCATCCGCAGAGCATCGTCCATTCGATGGTGGAGTATCACGACGGGTCCGTGATCGCGGTAATGGCGATTCCGGACATGACGATTCCGATCGCGCATGTGTTGGCCTACCCTGATCTACTCGATCTGGGTTATCTCCCTTCGCTCGATCTGGCCGAAGCCGGCAGCCTCACGTTCGAACAACCCGACCTGTCGTGCTTCCCCTGCTTGCAGTTGGCCTTCGATGCGTTGCGGGCGGGTGGTACGATGCCGGCGGTGGCGAACGCCGCCAACGAGGTTGCGGTTGCCCGTTTTCTCGAACGGGATATCCACTTCACCGAAATTCCCGAGATCATCCGTAAAGCGATGGCCGCGCACCGGCCGCAGTCGTACTCTTCGGTCGAAGAACTTCTTGCTGCCGACGATTGGGCTCGCCATCACGCCGCCGCATCGGCCGCGACGGCGAGCGCGTCCGCTTGAGTCGGTGGCCGAGGGATAAGCGTGACGAACGAGTACCGCAGCGACACCACGACACCCGCAGGTAGGCAATCGCTGGGATCTCGTCTCGAACGGACATTGACTGTCTTTGTCCTCACGCTCGCGGCCGCACTGGCGCTGCGCAAGCTCGACGATTTCGATACTTGGTGGCACCTGGCCTCTGGACGTTGGATTGTCACGAACGGCCGGGTTCCGCACGTCGATACCCTTTCGTTCACCGTCCCCGACCATTCCTGGACCAACCTGCAATGGGCCTACGACGTATTCCTCTATGGCCTGTACCGTCTCGGCGGGGCCGACGCTCTTGTGCTTGCCGCGACCCTCGCCTTCGGCGCGGCGGTCTGGCTGCTGCTGCGTAACGTACGCCGTTCGCTGGGGCCGGTCGCGGCCTCGCTACTGGTTTTGTGGGCGGTGTTGGTCGCCGAAGAGCGCTTTCTGATCCGCCCGGAGATGGTCTCCTTCGTGTTTCTCGAGGCCTTGATCGGATGGACGCTGCTCGACGAGGCAAACGGTCCACGGCGCCGGCTTTGGGCGATCCCGTTGTTGATGTTGGCGTGGGTGAACTGCCA
>CAZJCO010000117.1:0-8373 GCA_964544375.1 uncultured Myxococcales bacterium | reverse complement strand
CGACTTCGTGCCAGCTGCATTCACGTTTGGCACACAATCTGCTGAGTAACGCGTCGGACCGCGGATAAGCCGCGGATTTGGCTGGGTTGTCGGTCTCGTGGGGCGTCGCAGAATTCACGGCGGCGTTCAATTCACGACGGACGACAAGTAGGTGAGCAAGGCAGATGATGAAGATCCATTGGAAGAATCCGCTGCAAAAGAGCTTCTCGCTGGCATCTTTGGTCCTCTTGACCACGGTGGCCGCGACGATCGTGCCGATGGCCTTGTTGCTGACGGTATCGTACGCGTTTTTTGCCAACGCCCCGGTGCAGGCGCTGCCGTTCGAGTACTGGTGTTTTATGGTCGCCGCCTGGGTGTTCGGCACGGCGCTGATCATTGCGCGGATGCTTGCGGGTAGCCTACTGCAACGGCTCGACACGATCACTTCTGCACTCGAGGTCGCTGGCGGGGTCGAGGTATCGCCAAACCGACTGCCTGACAGTAGCGAAGGCGAATTGTCTGCGCTGGCGACGAAGTTCGAGCGGATCGAAAACGAACTGGCCGAAGGCCGGCGCGTAGCCCTCGGCAAGATTCGCGAACTCGAGCAGTCCAACACCCGCCTGGAACACGCAGCGGATCAACAAGCGGGACTATTCTCGGCAGTGGCGCACGAGATTCGCACTCCCTTGAGCGCCATCGTTTCATCGGCGCGCATCATCCAGCGCTATCGCGAACGCAAACCCGAGGTCATCGAACAGTTTACCGGTACCATCGTCACCGAGGGCACGCGTCTGGGTCGTCTGGTCGCCGACATGACCGACTTGGTCAAGATCGAGTCCTGCCGGCTCAAGTGGCAAGACGGCGAAATCCGTCCCGGACGTTTGGTGGGCACGGCGATCGACCGCGTGCAGGAACAAGTCCGCAGCCACGAACTACGCCTGCGCGTGAACACGTCAAAGAAGCTTCCCTGCATTTGGGGTGACGCCGAACGTCTGGTCCAAGCGCTCGAGAGCCTGCTCCTCAACGCCATCAAGACCAGTCCCGCAGGAACCCACGTCGACATTACGGTGCGCGAGGAAGAAGGCAAGGTGCGATTTGCCGTGTGCGACGGTGGCAACGGCGGCGAGGCGGCCGAACTTTCCCGCTTGTTCGACGAGGCCGGTTCCTTTTCTTCCGAAGCACTAGCGACCGCGCGCGCGGCCGGCATTGGCCTTGGGCTGTTGCTTTGCCGTGAGATCGTCGGTCGCCACGGCGGTCGCATCGCTGCGCAGAGCACGCCCACCGGAGCCACCGAGTTCAGCTTCACGGTTCCGTGCGTGCCGGTCTACCGCAACGTCATGGGGCAGGTCGAGAGCGCTCGGCGGCTGCGCGTGGCGCTGTTGATGAAGAATCCGGTGCTGGCCGACGTCGGTATCCGCGCTCTGCGTCTCGAGGAGATCGAAGGTCGTGCCTGTTCGCATCTTCCCGGTTTCTTCGGGCTGGTCGCCGAGTGGACGCCGGACGTCGTCGTGATGGACGCGGCCTTTGCCGGTCAGATTACGGACGATGTCGAGAAGCGGATCCGCGCAACCGGCGTTTCCCACATCCTTGCTCGCTGTCAGAACGGCGAGATTCGTGAACTGAGCCCTCCCGCGCATAGTGAACCGCTGCTGATGCTGCTGTCCGAGCGTCTTAGCCCGGGAGCGCGCGTGCTGGTGGTCGAGGACGACGAGGAGTACGGCAGCGTCGTTGAGTTCGAGTTGGCGCAGGCCGGCTATTCCGTTGTCAAGGCCAGTGACGGGCTTCGCGCGCTCGAGCTTGCCCGCGAGCAGCGGCCGGCGGCGATGGTGCTCGACGTGGCGTTGCCGCAGCTCGACGGAGTCGGCGTGCTCGAACAGCTACGCGCGAATCAGGCGGCGGTACCGACCGTCGTGCTGACGTCGCTCGACGATCCGCTGACCGAGGATCGCCTGCGGGAACTCGGCGTGATCGGTATCGTGCGCAAATTCGAGCTAATCCGCGAGGACGGCGACGACGCCGCCAGCTGGGTCGAGCGGGTACTCACGCCGGTGTTGGCCAAGCCGGTCAACGGCACCGAGTCGCCCGAACTCGTCGATGTCCTCAGGGGCTCGCCGCAGCCTCAGTAGAATCGTTCCAGCCAGGCAGGAAGCGAGACACGAAGGCGGGGCCGAGAAGACTCGGCCCCGCCTAGTTTGTCAGAGAGATTTGACCTTCTCGGTCATCTCCGGGACGGCCTGGAACAAGTCCGCGACCAAACCGAAATCGGAGACGCTGAAGATCGGCGCCTCAGCATCCTTGTTGATCGCGACGATCACTTTAGAGTCCTTCATTCCGGCCAAGTGCTGGATTGCACCGGAGATGCCGACGGCGATGTAGAGCGTCGGCGCGACCACTTTGCCGGTCTGCCCGACCTGCAAGTCGTTCGGCACGTAGCCGGCATCGACGGCCGCGCGACTGGCGCCCATCGCTGCGCCGAGAGCGTCGACCAGCGGTTCGAGGACGTCTTTGAAGTTCTCCGCCGACTTGAGTCCGCGTCCGCCGGCGACCACACGGTCGGCCTCGGTCAGTACCGGACGGTCCGACTTGACCTCTTCGACCGAGACGAACTCGATCGCGTTGGCCGGCGCCGAAGCATCTGCGGCGACCTCCTCGACCGGCGAGGAGCCGTCCGCCGCGGCCGCCTCGAATGCGGTCGTTCGTACGGTGAGGACCTTCTTGTCGCCGTGCAGTTCGACGGTAGCGAAAGCGTTGCCGGCGTACATCGGTCGCACAAAGGTGCCGTCGTCGTTGACGGCGGTGATGTCGGTCGCGATCGCCGCGTCGAGTACGCCGGCCAGACGCGGTCCGATGTCTTTGCCCGTGCTGGTCGAGGCCAGTACCACGGTGTCGCAGCCGGTCGCGTCGGCGACCGCCTTGAGCGTCTCCGAGGTGAGGTCGGGCGTGTGGTGCTCGAGCGCGGCCGAGGCGACGGTGACGACCTTGCTTGCGCCGAGCTTGGCGGCTTGTTCCGCTACTCCCGAAACATCGTTTCCGAGTACCGCGACGATCGATTCGCCACCGAGCTTGGCGGCGATTTCCTTGCCCGCACCGACGGCGACCGCGGTCGCCTTGGGGAGCTGGCCGTGCGCGTGCTCACAATAGATCAGTACGTTTGCCACGATGATTACTCCTTGTCCGCTCTAGAGGACCTTGGCTTCGCCTTGAAGCGCGCCGACGAGTTCTTCGACCGTTTCGACGACGCGTCCGGCCTCTCGTGCCGGCGGAGGCGCGACCGACTTGACGGTGAGCCGCGGCGTGAGATCCGCGCCGAGCGAGGCGGCGTCGATCTCTTCGAGCGGCTTCTTGCGCGCTTTCATGATGCCCGGAAGCGACGCGTAACGAGGCTCGTTGAGCCGCAGGTCGGCGGTGACCACCGCAGGCAGCGGGAACTTGACGGTTTCTAGACCGCCGTCGATTTCTCGAACCACCTGCGCCTCGGCGTTGCCGTCGGCAAGGGTGAGCTCGGAAATGAAGGTTCCCTGCGGCCATCCCAGAATCTGTGCGACCAACTGGCCAACGACGTTGGCGTCGTCGTCGATTGCTTGTTTCCCCATGATGACCAGTTCGGGACTTTCCTTTTCGACGACCTTGGCGAGAATGCGCGCGACCGTCCAACTGTCAGGCGACTCGGCGGTAACGAGAATCGCCCTGTCGGCGCCCATTGCCAGTCCCGTTCGTAGTTGTTCCTGGCTGTCGCTTGTTCCGATCGAACACAGCACTACCTCGACGTCGCCCTGGGCTTCCTTGATCTTCAGGGCTTCCTCGATGGCGTATTCGTCGAAGGGATTGACGACCCATTTGATGCCCGACTCGACGATGCCCGTACCCTCGGGATTTACCTTGATCGTCGTTTCCGCGTCGGGAACACGTTTGACCGTTACCAGAATCTTCACCCTCAAAATCCTCCTAAGAGTCTGTTGCCGGCCGCTTGCCGGTATCGCGCCCGCCGCACGGAGCCGACGCCCGGCGCCGGTCTCAAATCGTCGCGTTTCCGACGGCGGCCCGGATCCGGACGGCAAGCCCCTCGGAATCCTCCTTATCCAGGATCCGGCCGCGCCTCGTGACGCGACGATGAAGCAGCCCGAGCCGCGATGATCGCTTTCGGAAGGCGCCCTCGATTACCATGCAGCGCGTTATGATTCAACCGGGACGATCTTCTACGGCTCTCGTGGATTCCAGCATTTCATGCGTAAATTCATATCTTTAGATCCACGCACGGGTTATGGAACCAGTCTTTTCGGAGCACCCGGCGTGGCGGTCTCCCCGGGTTCACGCTAAGAGAATCGGCTCTGGAGGTAGCAGCGGCATGGCGAAGATCCTGTTGTTCGGCCAGGCTCAGTTTGGAGAGCGTGTGCTCGGTGAATTGCTCGCCCGAGGCCACACGCTGACGTCGGTTTCGCTTCCGCCCGACCGCGAGGGCCGTCCGCCGGACCCCCTGAAGACCGCGGCCGAGAAGGCCGGGCTGCGCATCGTGCAGCGGCGCTCCTACAAGGACCGAGAGGCTTGCGACGCGCTCGATGCGGCGTCGGCAGACCTGGGCGTGCTGGCCTACGTTACGCAGATCATTCCGGTTGCGGTGCTCGATACGCCGCGCCTCGCGTCGATTTGTTTTCACCCGTCGCTGCTGCCCGCCTACCGTGGTGGATCGGCGATCAACTGGCAGATCATCCGCGGAGAGACGCGCAGCGGTGTGACGCTGTTTCGTCCCGACGCCGGCGTCGACGCCGGGCCCATCTATCTGCAGCGGGAAATTGCCATCGGGCCGGACGATTCGGCGGGTTCCTTCTACTACTCCAAAGTGTTCGAGCCCGGCATCCAGGCGACTCTGGACGCCGTTGAAATGGTTCTTGACGGACGGGCGGAGCCGCGGGTGCAGGACGCCAATCTTGCGACACACGATCCACTTTGCCGCGATCAGCACGCCGGGATCGATTGGTCGCGTCCGGCCGACGAGCTGCACAACTTGGTTCGCGGTTGCGACCCTGCTCCCGGCGCCCACTGTTCTTGGCAGGGGCAGCGGCTGAGGTTGTACGGGTCTCGCCGGGCCGCCGAGCACTGCGAGGACGCGCCCGGGACCGTGCTGGCGATCGGCGACGAGGGCATCGAGATCGCTACCGGCAGCGGTAGCTTGCGCTTTGCAAAACTGAACGCGGGGCGTGGAAAGACCGCGGCCGCGGAAGTCGCCGCCTCGATTTCGCTGGCGGCGGGCAGCCTGCTGGCGTCGGCCGCATCCCCGGCGAGCGCTGCCAAGCCCGCTTGCTAGGTCGCGGCTTGCTCTTCTTGCGCGTCGAGCGGCTCGAGTAGTACCAAGATCTCGCCGGGACCGACCATCGCGCCGGCTTTCACTTCGACGCGAACAACGGTTGCGGCTGCCGGCGCGCGCACGGACTGCTCCATTTTCATCGCTTCGAGCAAGACCAGGGCCTGTTCGGCTTCGACGGTGTCGCCTTCGGCGACCAACACCTCGAGCACCTTGCCTGGCATCGGAGAGATGACCTCCGGTGCGAAACCGCCGTGTGTGCCGGCGCCTTCTTCTGCGTCGTCTTCGCCGGCCGCATGGAAGGAAAAGTCGTGGCCGCCGAGGCCGACATGCAGGCGGTCGGCGGCGCGCGCGTAGGGGATACGGTACGAACGACCGTCGATCGTCAGCATCAGGTAGCGTTCGAGAAAGTCGAAGCGCTCGACTTCGAGACTGCGGCCGTCGACGACGACCACGGTCGTGTCTCCCTCGTCGCGAACGTCGAGCGTGATCTTGTGACCGTCGACGTAGAACTCGCGCTCCATTATTCGCTCCTCCCGCCGCCCAGGCGCCAAGCTCCCAGAGTTTGCCAAGGGCCCGGCGGTTTGCCGCCGCCGTCGGCGCCGCCCGTGGAAGAGAACGCCGTCGACGGACCGCGCAGCGAGAGCAGCGCGCCGGCGACCTTGGCGATCAGGGCCTCGCCGCGGTCGGCATCCGGCCGCCAACAAGCATAGCGTTCGTCGACCGTGGTCGTGGTGAAGTTGCCGGCCACGAAATCGGCATCGTTGACGACGTCGCGCAGGAAGCCGATATTCGTGGTGACGCCGAGAACGGCGGTCTCCGCGAGCGCCTGATCGAGGCGGCGTAGGGCCTGCGCGCGGCTCGGGCCCCAGGCGACGATCTTGGCCAAGAGCGGATCGTAAAGAAGCGGGATCTCCACGCCGTCGAACAGGGCGCTGTCGACGCGAATGCCCGGGCCGGTCGGATGATCGACGCGCAAGACCTTGCCTCCGGTCGGCAAGAAGTCGTGGCTGGGGTCCTCGGCGTAAACGCGACACTCGATGGCGTGTCCGCAGGGCGCCGCCGGCGCGGCCGGTAGATCGGCGCCCGCGGCAACTTCGAGTTGCCAGCGAACCAGGTCGGTCGCCGTGACCAGTTCGGTAACGGGATGTTCCACCTGCAGTCTGGTGTTCATTTCGAGAAAATAGAACTGCCCCGAGGCATCGACGACGAACTCGACGGTTCCCGCGCCACGATAGTCGATGGCGGCTGCTAGACCGGCGGCGGTCTCTCCCATGCGTGCGCGCAACCTCTGGTCGACCGCGGGCGAAGGCGCTTCCTCGATGATCTTCTGGTGCCGCCGCTGCACCGAACATTCGCGTTCGCCGAGGTGGACCACGCTGCCGCGGCCGTCGCCGAAAACTTGAATTTCAATGTGGCGCGGGCCGAGAAGATACTTTTCGAGAAACACGCGGTCGTCGCCAAAGGCCGAGGCGGCCTCGCGCTTTGCCGAACGGATCGCTTCGGGCAGCGCCTCGGCTTGCTCGACCACGCGCATGCCGCGCCCGCCGCCGCCGGCGGCCGCCTTGACGAGCACGGGAAAACCCAACTGCCGGGCCGCCTCGGCGTCGGCTTTTTCGCCCACGCCGAGCGGTGCCGATGGGATCACCGGTACCGAGGCGGCGATCGCGGCCTCGCGCGCGCGTATCTTGTCTCCCATGACTTCGATCGATTCGGCCGTCGGGCCGACGAAGCGCAGCCCGGCCTGCTCCACACGGCGCGCAAACTCGGCGTTTTCGGCGAGGAATCCGTAGCCGGGATGAATCGCGTCGGCCTTGCTCTGTTTGGCCGCCTCGAGAATCTTGTCGATTGCCAGGTAGCTGGTCGCCGGCGAGTCGCCGCCGAGCGGCATGGCGCGTTGAGCCAGCATCGTATGGAGCGCGCCGCGGTCGGGATCCGAATAGATCGCCACCGCCTCCATGCCGGCGGTCTGCGCGGAGCGGATGATCCGACAAGCGATCTCGCCGCGGTTGGCGACGAGCAGGCGCCTGATCGGTTTTCCCGCCGGTCGTTTTGCTGAAGCCATCGTCGCTCTCCCTACATGCGAAATATGCCGAAATGCGATGCGTCGGCCGGCCGGGTAAGCGTGGCGGCCAAGGCCAGGCCCAGCACCGTGCGCGTCTCGGCCGGATCGATCACGCCGTCGTCCCACAGGCGTGCCGTGCTGTAGTAGGGGCTGCCCTCGCGTTCGTACTTCTCGAGAATCGGGGCGCGCAGCGCTTCCTGTTCGGCTGGGCCGAGCGGCTCGCCGCCTTGTGCCATCTTTACCGTCAGCAATACCGAGGCTGCTTGCTCGCCGCCCATTACCGAAATACGACCGTTCGGCCACATGAACAAGAAGCGTGGATCGTAGGCGCGCCCGCACATGCCGTAGTTGCCGGCGCCGTTGGAGGCGCCGATGATCACGGTGATCTTCGGTACGCGCGCGTTGCTGACGGCCATGACCATTTTGGCCCCGTCTTTGGCAATGCCGCGCGATTCGTACTCGCGGCCTACCATGAAGCCGGTGATGTTCTGGAGGAACACGAGCGGGATTCGGCGCTGCGCGCACAACTCGATGAAATGCGTGGCTTTCAGCGCCGACTCCGAAAAGAGCACGCCGTTGTTGGCGACGATGCCGATGGGAATGCCGTGGATGCGGGCGAAACCGGTGACGATCGTCGGACCGAAGCGTGCTTTGAATTCGGCCAGGCGGCTGCCGTCGACGACGCGCGCGATGACTTCGCGAACGTCGTAGGGCGTGCGGTTGTCCGGCGGTACGATACCGTAGAGTTCTTGCGGGTCGTACTGTGGCTCCTCCGGGGCATCCAGCCGGATGCGATCTTGGCTGGCAGACGGCAGGCAGGAAATCACCTCGCGTGCGATCCGCAGGGCGTCGCCGTCGTCGTCGGCTAGGTAGTCGGCGACGCCGGACTCGCCGGTGTGCACCGCGCCGCCACCGAGCTGTTCGGCTGTAACTTCTTCGCCAGTGGCGGCTTTGACACGCTGCGCGGTCCCGCGCAAGCGACATCCCGCAGCCCCGATCGCGATCTCTCTCGCTCGCCACACCCATCCTT
>CAZJCO010000116.1:0-8385 GCA_964544375.1 uncultured Myxococcales bacterium | reverse complement strand
CTCCCACCGTGTGACCCCACTCCCCACTCCCTGCACGGCGAAGTCGATCAAGTCGGCTTCGCGAAGCGTCGTGCTACGCGCGAGTACCCGACGCATGGGAAAGTCTGCCGCAGGATCGTCGGCCAGACGTTCCACGGTGGGTGCCGCGGCTGCGAGTCCGGTGCGCTGCTCTGCGAGCATGGTGTAGTACCCGTCCGGCGATTTCTCGAGTAGCAGCCGAAACAAACCGAGTGCTTCGTCGCTCTTGCCGCTTCTCTCGAGCGAACGCGCCTGCCAATAGATCGCCGACTCATACCCACCGTCGAGGTCGTGATAGTCTCGCGCCCGTTCGGCGGCGCTGCCGAAAGCCCATGCGGCACCCTCGAAGTTCCCGGCGAGGTACGATACCCACGCAGCCCGCCAGGCGCATTCGTGCGCGAGTTTGACGTCCCGGCCTGTCGAGCCGTGCCGGTAGGCCGAGGCCGCGCCGTTGAAACGCTTGGCTCGTTCGTGGATCCTACCGAGCGCGAAGTAGGCGCGTTGCTCTTCGTCGATTCCGGTGGCCATCGTCAACACCGTTTCGAACAAGGAGCGAGCAACGGTCGATTCATTGGCGTTCCAGTGTTCGGCCGCGGCGGCGAACAGCAGGCGCGCTTTGTCTTTGGCCGAAACCACCTCGGTGGCCGCTTTTTCGAACCAAGCCGCCGCCGCCGATCGTCCTTGCGATTTCGAGAGCGCGCGACCGCGCCGCAGGCGTGCCGTGATCGCGCGAGGGGAATTGGGATAGCGCGCGAGAAACACGTCGAGACAGGACATCTCTCTCGTGCGACTGCTCTCGTGTCGAGCCAAGTCGCAATCTTCCCAAAGCTCATCGGTCGACGTCGGAGCCATCTGCGGGTGGGAGTGCCTCAGTTTGATCAACAGTTGCGCGGCGCGATCCGCCGTCGCGCCGCCTGGGGCCAGCTGCCGGGCACGTGTGAGGTGCTCGCTGGCACCGGCCGGATCCTCGGCCATGCGAAGCCGGCCGGCGGCAAGCTCGACGCGTGCTGCCTCCTCACGCCTGCCTAGGCGCTCGGCGGCGAGTTTGCTCAACCGCTCGAGCCCGTCGGTGTTTTCGTCCGCTTCGAGCAACTCGGTGAGACGCTGGAAGGCCGGTGGTAGTACGGGAGAACGTTGGTGTTGCTCGAGCAGTCGCCATAAGCGTTCGGCCTCGGCCTTCGGGTCGGTCTTGCCGAGGGCGCGGGCGATGTAGTACGAGGCGACGTCGTCGAGCAGAGGCTGCTCGGCGCGCAGGCTCTCCAACTTTCTGCGGGCGGCGGGGGGATCGCTGGCGATCAATGCGATGGCCGAAGCCAGCCGGGCTCCGGTGGTATCCAGACGCGGCAGTTCTGGCGCCGCCATTCCTCGAACAGTCCAGAGGAGCGAGATCGCGATGAAAGCCAGACGTCGCGAGAAAGCGGCTAACCGTGGCGTTGACAAGACACGTTGACTTTACCGGAGCGGCCGAAAAAATGCAGCGCAGATGAATCCGCGCCTACTTCTCGCCTCGGCTTCTCAGCGCCGAAAGGAACTGCTCGAGCGGGCGGGTTTCCAGTTCGACATCGAACCGGTCGACATCGACGAGAGTTTTGCCGACGGCGAACATCCGGTTGCCGCAACGGTACGCGTCGCGCGAGCGAAAGCACTCGCGGCCGCCAGCCGGCGAAACCGCGAATGGCTCGTCCTCGGTGCCGATACCTCGGTTGTCTGCGAAGGCCGCGTCTTCGGAAAGCCGAGGGATCAAGCGCAGGCCGTCGACATGTTGCTGCGGTTGGCGGGGCGGAACCACCGCGTCTACACCGCCTGGGCGCTGGCAGCAGGCGGTGGCGCGCTGCCGTCGCGGGCTACCACCGTCGGCGTCAGCCAAAGCATCGTCCGCATGCGCGAGGTTTCGAGACGGGAGGCGGTTGCTTACGCCGCCTGCGGAGAGCCGCTCGATAAGGCAGGCGCCTACGCGGTACAGGGCGAGGGAGCGCGTTTCGTCGTCGCCGTGGTCGGCTCGCGCGACAACGTCATCGGTCTTCCGCTGGGCGACATTGTCCCTTTTCTCGCCCGCGCTGACGTCGAGGCCCGCGGCCGATGATGAGCGAAGAAGAAATCGCCCAGCGCCTGGCCGAGGTGCTGGGCTCGGTTGCCGAAGCCGCACGGGCGTCCGGACGCGAAGCTCGGGAGGTTCGCCTGGTTGCCGTGTCGAAGCGGATCGACGAACGGCGGATCGCCGCCGCGGTGGCCGCCGGTCAACGTGACTTCGGCGAGAACTACGTGCAGGAAGCGATCGGCAAAATAGATCGTTTTGGCGAATCGCTGCGCTGGCACATGATCGGCTCGCTGCAGTCAAACAAAGCGGCGCTCGCCGGCCGTCGTTTCCATTTGATTCACTCGCTGTCGTCGATGTCGGCTGCTCGGGCGATTTCGCGTGCGATGACAGCCCAGGGGAGTCAATGCCGCGCGTTGATCCAAGTGCATCTCGGCGGCGGCGCGCAGCGTGCGGGCGTGGCGCCGGCCGAGCTCGAATCGTTCGTCCGAGAGCTTGTGAAACTACCCGGCTTGATCGTCGACGGTCTGATGGGCGTCGCGCCGTTAGGCGAAGAACCCCGGCCGCACTTTGCGCACCTGCGCGGCATGCTCGAAGAACTGCGGCGCCTGGAACTCTCGCAGGCGCCGCTACGGGAACTTTCGGCTGGGATGAGCGGTGACTATCGAGAAGCGATTGCCGAAGGCGCGACCCTTGTGCGTATCGGCGAGTCGGTTTTTGGACCGAGAAACGGGTAGCTTGGCCGGCGGGCGAACCGGGAGGAAAAGAAACTTGGGCAGACAACGTGAAACGGAGATTGCTTTTGTCGGCGGTGGCAACATGGCTGAGGCGCTGATTCGCGGAGTCGTCGCTTCGGGCAGCGACCCCAAGTCGATTTGCGTATCGGATCCCATGGCGGCCCGCCGGCGACTTCTTGCGCGGCGTTACAAAGTGCGCGTCTCTGCGAGCAACCGTCTGGCCGTACGCGACGCCTCGTTGGTCCTGCTCGCGGTCAAGCCTCAGATCATGAACCAAGCGTTGGCCGACATTCACGGGTCGCTGGCGCCCTCTCAGCTGGTGGTTTCGATCGCCGCCGGGGTGCGTATCGAGCGGCTCGAAAAAGCCTTGGGTGAGGCGGTGCGTGTCGTGCGGGTGATGCCGAACACGCCCTGTCTCGTCGGCCGGGGTGCCAGCGTCATCTGTGGTGGCCGTCGCGCACGGCCGACCGATCGGCGCAAAGTGGAGCGCTTGCTCGCCACCGTCGGACGGACCTTCGTGGTGCGCGAGGAGACGCAGATGGATGCGGTGACCGGCCTCAGCGGCTCGGGGCCCGCCTATGTCTACTTGTTCGCCGAAGCCCTCTTGCGTGGCGGCACCCGTTGCGGTCTTGACGAGGAGTTGGCCCGCCAGCTTGCGTTCGAGACGATCGCCGGTGCGGCGGAAATGTTGCTGCAGACCCGGCGCAGTCCCGCGGAGCTTCGCACGGCGGTGTCCTCGCCCGGCGGCACGACCTTGGCCGGCTTGGCCCAGCTCGAACGCGGCGGTTTCGCGAGGGTGGTCACTAACGCCGTTTCGGCCGCGACTAGACGGTCGCGCGAACTCGGGCGCGGCGCTTCGTGAACCAAGACTGGTTGCGCTTGAGAGATCGCGGCATCGAGGTACGGGTGCGCTTGAGCCCGCGCGCCTCGAACCTGCGGATCGAGGGCTTTTACGGTGACCGCCTGAAAGTTCGCCTGACCGATCCTCCGGTTGGTGGCGCTGCCAACCAGGGATTGATCCGCTTGCTTGCCAAGGCCGCGGGGCTGCCGCCGAGCCGGGGGCGCATCGTTGCCGGGCAACGCAATCGCTCGAAAACCGTGCTGCTCGAGTGCGACGAGCCCGGGCGCGCCGCGCGCGCGTTGCGGCGCGCGGTCGAGCTGGCGCTTGACAGCCGCCGGGGCAGATCTTAGATCACAAGGAAAGCCGGCCGCTCGCTGGGCTGGACCGATCGCGAGCAGCGCGCTAAGAATCGAAGTCAGAATGCCTATTTACGAGTACGAGTGCCCCGACTGCGGGCCCTTCGAACAGATCCAATCCATCAGCGCAAAGCCCCTGCGTCGTTGCCCGAGTTGTGGGCGCAGCGTTCGCAAACTGGTGTCTTCGGCCAGCTTCCGCCTGAAAGGGGGAGGATGGTTCGCCGACGGGTATTCCTCCCGCAAGCCGGCGGACGGCAAATCCGAGGCTTCGACCGGCTCGAACGGTTCGGGTTCTTCGGCCGACAAGTCGAGTGACACAGCCAAAAGCACGGAAAAGAGCACGAAAAGCGCCTCCAAGAGCTGAATCACGATTTCGCTTGACAGTTATGCCGCGCTGCGTTAATCATGGTTCGTGTTCGTTCCTCGGCGCCGTGAACTAGCTCGGCGTGTTGAAGGGACACCCGGTCGGGGGTATCCCGGGCTTGAGGGGCCGAACGGCGCGCTCACACCTGGAACCCCGACGCGGGCCTTCGGGTCCAGTTTAGTTTCGAGAGAGGTGAATAGCATGCCAGCAGCAAAGAGCACGAAGCGCGCTCAGACATCGGTTCTGTCGATCGGAGACATTCGGGCGCGAGTCGAGCAACTGCGCAAGGACGTCGAAGGAACGGTCGAGACGATCGGCAAGCGCGCCGTGGAAATTCTACCGGACGGTGGACGCAAGCAGGTCGACGACGTCTTGGACCGCATCAGTGCGGTGCGAGGGGACGTGAACAAGACCGTCGATTCTCTGCGTGGTGACGTCGAGAAGCGTTTTAAAGTAGTGCGCGGAACGGTCGACAAGCGTGTCGCCGCTCTGCGCAAGGAGACCGATTCGCGGCGCAAGAAGTTCGTATCGGCTCTCGAAAAGCAGGCGCGCAAGACGACCCAGTCGGTCTTCAAGCGCCTGCACCTTCCAGTGCGCGGAGACTTGGACGCTCTCAAGCGGCGTCTTACGACACTGGAACGGCGCCTCGAAGAACTCGAGAAAGCCGAGCGCCAGCGCGACAAAGCGGCCTGATCAACCGGGTTTCGTCGTTCGCTTGCGCCGGCCTCTCGTCGGAGGCGTTCCCCAGCCGCCGCCGCCAGGCGTGCGCAAGCGAACCACGTCCCCCGCAGGGACTCTTCTGTTGACCTTTGCCGGTAGCTTCCTACCGGTGGTTTGCGCGTCCAGTCGATCGATTCCCGGCTTGCCCGGCTCACCGCCGGCTAGGCCGTAGGGCGGTCTGGATCGCCTGTCGGCAAGCAGCGTAAGCTCGGCCTCGCACAACAGCCGGATCGCGCGGTCGATGCCGTCGCCGCCTGGGTGACGGCCCGCTCCGCCTGATCCGCGACGCAGACGGCAGTGCTCGACGCGCAGGGGGTAGTAGCTTTCGAGCACTTCGACCGGCGTGTTGCGCGTATTGGTCATGTGCGTTTGGATTGCCGAAGCTCCGTCCCTGTTGGGTCCGCCGCCCGCGCCGCCGGCGATGGTTTCGTAGTAAGAGAAATGGCGCTGGCGCTGCGGATCGAATCCGCCGAGCGCCAAGTTCGTCATGCTGCCGCAGCTTGCTGCCGGAATCCGATCCGGCAGCGCTGGCGCGAGAGCACGTAGCAGGACGTCGACGATGCGCTGCGACGTTTCGACATTGCCACCGGCGACGGCTGCCGGAAAGCGGCAGTTGACGATCGATCCGCGCGGCGCGTGAATCGATACCCGCCGCATCATGCCTTGGTTGGCCGGCACTTCGCGACCTGCAATGCAGGCGATGACGTAGAATACGGCCGAAGTCGTGATTGCCAGGTTGGCATTGAGCGGTCCGGCGACTTGCGCCGCCGATCCTGAAAAATCGACGTGCAGACGTTTGCCGCGTCGCTCGATCGCGACCGTGATCGGAATCGGATCGTCAACGATGCCGTCTCCGTCGAGAAAATCGGTCGCGCACCATCTACCCGACGGAAAGCGTCTGAGCACCTCTTCGATCATGCGAGCCGAATAGCTTTGCAGCTCCCACATGGCAGCGGTCACGCGGGCACGGCCGTAGCGTTGGCAGAGCTCGACGACGCGCGCGATGCCGGCGCGCAGGGCGGCGACCTGGGCGGCCAGGTCTCCACGGCGTTCTTCGCGCACCCTCGTGTTGGCGAGAAACAGTGCGTAGGTTTCCGCTACCGCTTGGCCGCCTCGTTCGAGCCGGACCGGCGGAATGCGCAGGCCTTCTTGATGGATCTCGGTTGCTAGCGCCATCGACCCCGGTCGACTGCCGCCGATGTCGGCGTGGTGGGCACGGTCGGCAACATAGGCGAAAGGCTTGTTCGAACCAGCTAGCACGACCGGGGCGACCAGCGTGACATCGGGCAGATGCGTTCCCCCTCGATAGGGGTCGTTCAGGATCACCACGTCGCCGCCGGCCATCGGCACGGCCTCGACCGCAGCCCGCACCGACAGCGGAGTCGAGCCGAGATGAACCGGAATGTGTGCCGCGTGACTGACCATGTCGGCGCTGGCATCGAAGAGCGCGCAGGAGAAATCTCGCCGCTCGGTGATGTTGGGAGAAAATCCCGCGCGCGTGAGGACGGCGCCCATTTCTTCGGGGACCGCCTCCAGCCGGTTGCGAAATAGCTCGAGTTCTACGGCGTCGAAGCGCTTCATTTCGGTTTGCCGTCGGATCGTTCCATCAACAAGTTGTCTTCGTCGAGGCGGCGCACGGACCACTTCGAGCGAACGAGGATGGTGGAGCTGTATTCGGTGAGGATCGCCGGTCCGCGCAGGCGCTCGCGTGCAGCTAGCGAGGAGCGGTCGAGAATCGGCATGCGGCGCCATCGACCGTCGAGATAGACTGGTGCGCGGCTGCGGGCCTCGATTGCTTGCTCGCGCGGACGGGTCCCGGGTTTTATCGCTTGTGTTCGCACGACACCGACCGCCGAGGCACGCAGTCCGATGACCTCGATTTGGCGATCTTCGTCGCAGCTATGCAGCAGTCGCAGGTGTTCTCGGTGAAAGCGCCTGCGGTAGTCACGAGCGAGCGGCACCTCGATCTCGGCCGACTGACCAGCGTAGCGTGCTTGCAGGAAACACTGGGCGCGAATGCGGCTGGCGGGGAAGCCCTCGGCGGCGACCTCCCGTCTGGCGGTTTCGCGCAGCGGGCCAGCGGTGCGGCACAATTCACGGTAACTCGGATCGAGTGCGCGATAGGCGCGCAGGCGGTCGCGCGTGACGGGGCCGGCGAGGACGCCCCAAGCCGAGACCAGGCCGGCGTCGTGCGGCAACAGCACCGCGCGAATCCCAAGAGCTTCGGCCAGACCGCAGGCGTGCAGCGCGGCGGCGCCACCGAAGGCGACCAACACGCTGCCGCGCGGATCCTCGCCGCGTTCGACGGTGATGACGCGTAGCGCGCGTTGCATCGTGCCCTCGACGACGCGCACCACGCCTTCGGCCGCCTGCTCGACCGTGGCGCTCTTCATGCGCCGGGCCAATTTGGCGAGCGCCCGGCGCGCGCGCTCGCCGTCGAGACGCATTCCGCCGCCGAGGAAGGTTTCCGGGCGCAGACGGCCGAGGACACAATTGGCGTCGGTTACCGTCGGCAGCCGACCCGATCCGTAGCAGGCCGGTCCGGGGTCGGCACCGGCGCTTTCCGGTCCTACGCGCAGCGCGCCGCCGTCGTCGAGCCAGGCGACCGAGCCGCCGCCGGCGCCCACCGTGTGAATCGCGATCGAAGGAGAACGAATCGGAAGCCCGCCGATGGTCGTTATCGGTCGCAGCGGCAGCGCGCCGCCGACGAAGCAGACGTCGGTCGAGGTTCCGCCCATGTCGAAGGTCACGACGCGCTCGAAGCCCGCGCATTGTGCACGCGATGCCGCTTCAACGACGCCGCCGGCGGGGCCCGACAGCATCGTACGAATCGGTTCACGCGCGGCGGTCTCGGCACCGATCGTGCCGCCATTGGATTGCATTACGCGCAGTACGGGCACACGAGTTTCGCACGCGAGCCGGCGCAGGTGTCGCTCGACGATCGGTCGTACAATGGCGTTGGCCGTGGTCGTCGTCGCCCGTTCGTATTCGCCCGACTGCGGGCAGAGCTCGTGCGAAGCCGACACGCTCCAGCCGCGGCGGCCGAGGGCACGCGCCAAGCGCCGCTCGTTTTCACCGTTACGGTGCGCGTGCAGAAAGCAGACCGCGATCGATTCCGCGGACGAGCGTTCGATCCGCTCGATCAGCCGCTCGATCTCGGCCGGCGAGACACGGATCGCGATGCGACCGTCGAAATGGGTTCGCTCATCGACACCCAGACGCCTCTGCGAGGGAACCAAAGGCTGCACCCGCTGCGGTTCCCGGTCGTAGAGTTGACGCCCGCCCTGCCGCGCGATCGCGAGGAGACCTGTTCG
>CAZJCO010000115.1:0-8561 GCA_964544375.1 uncultured Myxococcales bacterium | reverse complement strand
TCACGTCGTGCAGCTCGAGACCGAATCGCGTGTCAGGTCTATCGACGCCGAATCGCTCCATCGCCTCCGCGTACGTCATCTTGGGAATCGGCTGAGCAATGTACAGAGCCATGCGCTCTCACGCGACGTCGTGCGCGGCACACGCGGGGGATTCTGGAAAAACGGGATGGCGGACCTGCTCGGTGGGGGGGAGTGCGTGGTGCGCCGGCGGCGCTGGCAGGAAGGCATCGAGCCAGTCTACAAGACGGTGGATACCTGCGCCGCGGAGTTCCAGGCCTACACGCCGTACCTCTACTCCTGTTACGAGCCGGAGAGTGAGAGCAATCCATCGAATCGACGCAAGATCATCATTCTTGGCGGCGGGCCGAACCGGATCGGGCAGGGGATCGAGTTCGACTACTGCTGTGTGCACGCGGTCTTCGCGCTGCGTGAGGCCGGCTGCGAAGCAATCATGGTCAACTGCAATCCAGAGACGGTTTCGACCGACTACGACACCTCGGATCGGCTCTACTTCGAGCCGCTGACCTTGGAGGACGTGCTCGCGATCGTTCGCGCGGAGCGGCCGGATGGCGTGATCGTTCAATTCGGCGGTCAGACGCCCCTCAATCTGGCCAAGGCACTCGAAGCGGAGGGCGTGCCGATCATCGGTACGCCGCCCGACGCGATCGACCGCGCGGAGGACCGCGAGCGTTTTCGCCAGGCGCTCGACAAGCTCGGCCTGCATCAACCGCCAAGCGACACGGCCCGCACGGTGGCGCAGGCCGAGCAGATCGCCGCACGCATCGGCTTGCCGGTGCTCGTGCGACCCTCTTACGTTCTCGGCGGTCGTGCGATGGAGATCGTGCACGAGATGGAACATCTGCGGCGCTACATGGAAAACGCCGTGGCCAGCTCGCCGGATCATCCGGTGCTAATCGATAAGTTCCTCGACCACGCGGTAGAAATCGACGTCGACTGCGTGTGCGACGGTGAGCGGGTGGTCGTCGGCGGTATCATGGAGCACATCGAGATGGCCGGGGTCCACTCGGGCGACAGCGCCTGCGCGCTGCCGCCACGATCGCTCGATGCTGCAACGCAGGACGAGATCCGGCGACAGGTGCGCGAACTTGCTCTGGAGCTGGGCGTGCGTGGTCTGATGAACGTGCAGTTCGCCGTCACCGATGGACGGGTTTACGTCATCGAGGTGAACCCGAGGGCCTCGCGCACGGTGCCCTTCGTATCGAAGGCCGTCGGTGTACCCCTGGCAAAGGTCGCGGCTCGCGTGATGGCTGGCGAAACGCTCGCCGATCTCGGCGTTACCGAGGAAATTATCCCGGCCTACACCTCCGTGAAGGAGGCGGTTTTTCCGTTTATCAAGTTCCCGGGGGTAGACACGATTCTCGGGCCCGAGATGAAGTCGACCGGCGAGGTCATGGGGATCGACCGCGATTTCGCGCTGGCGTTTGCCAAAGCCGAGATCGGCGCCGGCAACAGTCTGCCGAGTTCCGGAGTCGCCTTCGTCAGCGTTCGTGAAGACGACCGCGAGGACTTGGAGGGGATCGCACGCCGACTGGTAGCGGCCGGCCTGGAACTGACCGGTACTCGGGGGACTGCGGCGTTTCTCGTCGAGCGCGGGCTAGTCTGTCGCGGCGTGAACAAGGTCCGCGAGGGCTCGCCTCATGCGGTCGATGCGATCCGCTCGGGTTCGATCTCCATGGTGATCAACACCTGTGGCACGCCGCAGGCCGTCGAGGAGTCCTTTTCCCTCAGACGCGCCGCGCTCGAGACGGCCGTGCCCTACTTTACGACGATCGCCGGCGCCGAGGCGGCCGCCCAAGGAATCGCACTGCTGAAGGGAGATTCCCCCAGGGTTCAGGCGATTCAAGATCTTCACGCGGCAGCCGAGGATGAGCGGACAGCGCCGCGGTGAAGCCGGAAGACTCCGTTCAGTACCTCAAAGGAGTCGGCCCGCGCCGGGCCGAGACGCTCGCCGCCAGCGGTATCTCGACGGTCGGCGACCTGCTGCAGCATCTGCCGTTCCGATACGAAGACCGCCGGCGTATATTGCCGGTTGCCGAGGCCGAGCCGGGCGAGGATGCGGTGTTGGTCGGCAGGATCCGGCGGGTTCGCGAGATTCCTCTGCGTGGACGCGGTCGGCGCTCCATGCTCGAAGCTCTTTTTGACGACGACTCGGGTTGGCTGAGCTTGGTATGGTTTCACCGCGCGTCCTACTTTCGAAAGAAAATCGAAGAAGGCGACCGCTGGTTGGTTACCGGGCGAGTCGAAAGCAGTCGTCGCGGCGGTCTGCAGATCGTTCATCCCGAGATCGAAAGCGTCACCGAGCAAGACGCCGCCGCGGCGCTTGCGCGCATCGTTCCCGTCTATCAAAAGCCGACGCAGTGGACCGCAGCGGCGATGCGGGTGTTGGTGCATCGCGCGGTCGAAGGGGCGGCGGCGGCGCTCGCCAGCGTCGTGCCGCAAGAGATACGCCAGCGCCTCGAGTTGCTGCCGATCGAGCAGGCGCTACGTGAGGTGCATCAGCCCGCGGCAACCGCCGACTACGAGGCCCTGAGCACGTTCGCGACTTGCGGACATCGAACGCTCATCTTCGAGGAATTGTTTGCGCTGCAGGTCGGCATGTCGTTGCACGCGGCCAGACGGCAGGCTTCGGCGGGGGTCGCGATGGACGGAGCAGACGAGCGGGTAGAAAAGTTTCTGAACTCCCTGCCGTTCGAGCCGACGGCAGCGCAACGCCGGGTGATTGCGGAGATACGTGCCGATATGGCCAGGCCCGTTCCCATGAGCCGTCTGGTGCACGGCGACGTTGGTAGCGGCAAGACCGTCGTCGGCTTCGCTGCCGTGTTGCAGGCTGCGGCGAGCGGCTTTCAAAGCGCTTTGATGGCACCGACGGAACTTCTCGCCGAGCAGCATTATCGAACGATGCAACCTTGGGCGGAGGCCGGTGGTTTGCGCATCGACTTGCTGACCGGAGCCTGCCGCGCGGCGGCGGCACGTACCACGCGCCGCGCGGCGGCCGCGGGTGAACTGGACTTGCTCGTTGGTACCCATGCTCTGGTTCAGGAAGATACCCAGTTTGCCCGTCTCGGGCTGGCGGTGATCGACGAGCAGCATCGCTTCGGGGTTTTGCAGCGTGCGGCCCTGCGCGACGCGGGTGGCGACAAGGCCGACGTACTGATGCTGTCGGCAACGCCGATTCCACGTAGTCTCGCACTGGCGCTCTACGGTGACGTCGATCTCTCGTTCCTTGACGAGATGCCCGCAGGAAGGCAGCCGGTTGTTACCAAGGTGATTCGTAGCGCGCGGCGTGAGCATCTGTACCGGCGCATGGCGGCTGCGGTTGCCGTCGGCCGCCAGTGTTACATTGTCTATCCTCTGGTCGAAGAGTCGGAAAAGATGGACCTCGCCGATGCCACGTCGATGGCCGAAAAGCTGCAAGCGGGTCCGTTTCGTTCCGCTCGTGTCGGGCTGGTCCATGGCCGGATGCGGCCCGAGGAGAAAGACGCCGTCATGCGTCGATTCAAAGAAGGTGCGCTGGACGTCTTGGTCGCAACCAGCGTGATCGAGGTGGGCATCGACGTTCCCAATGCCTCGATCATGGTCGTCGAGCACGCCGAACGATTCGGCTTGGCGCAGCTACACCAGCTCCGTGGCCGTGTTGGCCGAGGCGGCGGCGAGGCCTTCTGTTGTCTGGTTGCCGACCAGCGCCAGACGGCCGATTCCGTTGAACGTCTGAGGACGATGGAGCGCAGCTCGGACGGTTTCGAAATCGCCGAAGCGGACCTCCGGCTGCGGGGGCCGGGCGAGTACCTGGGTACGCGCCAGGCCGGAGTTCCGGCGCTGCGGGCCGCCAACCTGGTGCGCGACGCCGAGCTGCTCGAGCTTGCCCATCGAGAGGCGCGCGCGTGGCTCGCCGAAGACCCGGATCTGAGGCGTCCGGAATCGGCGGAATTGCGCCGTGCGCTGCAACTGCGGTGGGGGGATCGCCTGCGTCTGGCCGAGGTCGGCTGAGTGCGAGCGGGCCTCTGCGCGTTTGAACGCTGCTACCGTTGACCTATAAACTGAAGGTTGACCGCCGGATCTGCGGGCGCCGTTGTGACTGCCGAAAACGCCAGCGCCGTTAGGCTGCCGCCTTGGGCGGCCAACAGGACCAGCCTGCTCGGTCCGGGGGACGCGCTCAAACGCCGGCTGCGGCGTGCGCGTCTGGTAACCGTCTGCGAGGAGGCGCGCTGCCCCAATCTGGGCGAGTGCTTCGCCCGGCGCACGGCCAGCTTCATGCTGCTCGGAGATCGTTGCACGCGACGCTGCGCGTTTTGCTCGGTCGCCACCGGTCGGCCTGCCCCGGTCGACAGCGGCGAAGCCGGGCGTGTCGCGGCGGCGGCGAAGGCTTTGGACCTGCGCTATGTGGTGCTGACGTCGGTCGCGCGTGACGATTTGTCCGACGAGGGCGCCGAGGGCTTTGCCGCGGCAGTGCGAGCGCTGCGGCGGGAGCTGCCGCAGGCGAGCGTCGAGGTGCTGACGCCGGATTTCAGTGGGCGCACGGAGTTGGTGGGGCGGGTGGTCGATGCCGGTCCGGACGTGTTCGGACACAACCTCGAGACGGTCGAGCGCCTGAGCCGGCAGGTTCGCGGCAGGGCCGGTTACGCCCGTTCGCTCGAAGTCTTATCGATCGCCGCGGAGCTGAAGGCGGCGGGTGCCGGCGTGCTGGTGAAGAGTGGCTTGATGGTCGGGTTGGGCGAGAGCCGCGACGAGATACGCGAGACGATGAAAGACATACGACAGGCCGGCGCCGATCTGTTGACGGTGGGACAGTACCTGCGTCCGACGCGCGGGCAAATCCCGGTGGCGCGATACTTGGAGCCCGCCGAGTTTGAAGAAATCTCTGCCGAAGCGCGCGCTCTCGGATTTGAAGAGGTCGCCGCAGGTCCGCTCGTGCGATCATCCTACCGCGCCGACGAACTCTACCGGCGTTGGGAGGCTGCGTCATGACAAAAGAGTTCCCGCGTATCGAGCGGCTGCCTCCCTACGTCTTCGCGATCGTCAACGACCTCAAGCAAGAGGCACGTCGTCGCGGAGAGGACATCATCGATTTCGGCCTCGGCAATCCCGACCAGTCCACTCCGCAGCACATCGTAGATAAGGCGGTCGAAGCGATCCGCAAAGGGCCGAATCACCGCTACTCGGTCTCACGGGGGATTTACAAGCTGCGGGTGGCGATTGCCGACTGGTACCGGCGCAAATGGGACGTCGAGATCGATCCCGACAGAGAGGCGATCTGCACCATGGGTTCCAAGGAAGGCTTGGCGCACTTGGTGCTGGCGACCATCGGACCTGGCGACGTCGTGCTCTGTCCGTCGCCGACCTATCCGATTCACCAGTACTCGGTGATCATCGCCGGCGGTGATCTGCGCCATGTTCCGTTGATTCCCGGACAAGACTTTTTCGAGAGTCTGGTAGCGGCGATTCGCGAAACCTGGCCGAAGCCGAAGATGCTGATGATCAACTTTCCGTCAAATCCGACGACCGAGGTAGTCGACTTGCACTTCTTTGAAAAGATCGTCGTTCTGGCACGTGAGCACGATCTGTTGGTAGTGCACGATAACGCTTACGCCGATTTGACGTTTGACGGATACGAAGCGCCGAGCTTTCTGCAGGTTCCCGGCGCCCGCGAAGTCGGCGTGGAATGCTACACCCTGTCGAAGTCCTACAACATGCCGGGTTGGCGCGTCGGCTTCGTCTGCGGCAATCCCGACATGATCGCAGCGCTCGCTAGGCTCAAGTCCTATTACGACTACGGCATGTTCGCGCCGATTCAGATCGCCGGAATCCAGGCGCTCAACGGCGCGCAAGAGTGCGTCGGAGAAATCCGCGACATGTACCGCGAACGGCGCGACGTCCTGATTCGTGGCCTGACGCGCGCCGGCTGGGAGGTGCCGGCGCCGCGCGCAACCATGTTTGTGTGGGCGAGGATCCCCGAGCCCTACCGGGCCATGGGGTCGCTCGAATTTTCCAAGATGTTGCTGACCGAGGGGAAAGTGGCGGTTTCTCCGGGCGTGGGCTTCGGTCCCTACGGCGACGAGTACGTGCGTTTCGCGTTGATCGAGAACGAACACCGCATTCGGCAAGCCGCGCGCGGAATTCGGCGGGCACTCGAAGCCGGCGGCGGTCAGCTGGAGCAGCGTTGAGCAGCCGGCCTGCGGCGGCACTGGCGAGAGAGATGGGCGGTAGTAAGAACAGTATCGGCGTGGGCATCATCGGCTTCGGTACCATCGGCACCGGTGCTGTGCGCTTACTGCGGGAACACCGCCGGGACATCGAACAACGGTTGGGCTTTCCGGTGCGGCTGTTGCGTGTCGCCGATTTGGACACGCGCAGTGATCGCGGTGTGCGTTTGCCCAAAGGCGTCCTGATCAAGGATGCGCGACGGCTGATCTCCGACCCAGCGATCGACGTCGTCGTCGAGTTGATCGGTGGCATGGAACCCGCGCGAACCTTTCTGTTGGAAGCAATTGCCGCCGGCAAGAGCGTGGTGACGGCGAACAAAGCCCTGCTGTCGCTGCACGGCCCGGAACTGGCGCGTGCCGCAGAGCGTCGCGGTGTCCTGTTGGGTTTCGAGGCCAGCGTCGGCGGCGGCATCCCGATTCTCAGGGTCTTGCGCGAGTCGTTAGTGGCGGACCGCAACAGCGAGGTTTACGGGATCGTCAACGGCACGGCCAACTACATTCTTAGCGAAATGTGCGCAGGGGCCGGCGAGTTTCCCGAGGTGCTGGCGAGAGCTCAGCGGATGGGTCTGGCCGAGGCGGATCCCAGCTACGACGTCGACGGTATCGACAGTCTGCATAAGCTTGTGGTCCTGATCGCGCTCGCCTTCGGCAAGAAAGTGCGGCCCGACGCGATCCAGGTAGAAGGCATCCGCGACATCTCCAGCATGGATATCGCCTACGCCAGCGAGCTAGGCTACAGCATCAAACTGCTGGCCGTCGCGCGCCAGTCGGGCGACGGCGTCGAAGCGCGGGTACACCCGGCGATGGTACCAAACGTCCATTTGCTGTCGCAGGTTGGCGGGCCGTTCAATGCGGTCTGTCTTCGCGGGAAGGCTTTGGGAACCTCGATCTATTACGGACAAGGCGCGGGGATGCTGCCGACCGCGACCGCGGTGGTCGCCGACGTGATCGATGCCGCGAGGATCCACCGGCAGCAGCGCCCGGCGGGCTGGGTGCCCGCCTACGGCAGGCCGGCGGCGGATTTGCGCTCGAGCCGCGTGGTACCCATGGGCGATACCTCGCACGAGTACTACATTCGGGTAACCGTTCCCGACAAGCCGGGTGTGCTGGCGAGGATCGCCAACATCTTGGGCGGTGAAGGCATCAGCATTGCGACGGTGGCGCAGCACGAACGCGCCAAACGCGGAACCGTGCCGCTGGTGTTGCGCACCCACCGCGCGAGAGAGGGTTGCTTGCGCAAGGCTCTCGGCCGGATTCGGCGCTTGCGCGAGTGCCGGCGTGCTCCGGTGGTGATTCGCGTCGAGCAGACCCTGGGAGAAGATCACACGTCATGAGTTGGCAGGGAGTCATCGAGCAGTACCGCGAGCGGCTCCCGGTTCCGCCTGGAGCCCGAGCGGTGACCCTGTTGGAGGGCAACACGCCGTTGATCGAAGCGCCGAGCTTGGCCAAGGCGGTCGGTTTCGAGGGCCGAGTGTTGCTCAAGTTCGAAGGCCTCAACCCAACGTGCTCGTTCAAGGATCGGGGGATGACGGTGGCGATTACGATGGCGGTGGCGGAAGGGTCGCATGCCGTGATCTGTGCCTCGACCGGCAACACCTCGGCCTCGGCAGCGGCCTATGCTGCCCGTGCCGGGCTGCGCGCGTTCGTCATCGTTCCCCAGGGCAACATCGCTCTGGGCAAGCTCAGTCAGGCGGTGATGCACGGAGCGTCGGTTCTCGCCGTGCGCGGCTCCTTCGACGACGCGTTTCGCGTGGTGCGGGGAGTTGCCGCCGTGCGTGAGGTGACGGTCGTCAACTCGATCAACCCCCATCGTTTGCAGGGGCAGAAGACCGCCGCTTTTGAGATCTGCGATGTTCTCGGTCGGGCGCCGGACTATCACGTCCTTCCGGTCGGCAATGCCGGCAACATTACCGCCTATTGGATGGGGGATCGGGAGGAACACGGAGCCGAGCGGGCCTGCCAGCAGCGGACAGACCGGGCCGCCGAGCGCGAGGAAGAGACCGACCCGGCAAAGATCAAGGTGGAAATGCTGGAGCTCTTTTTCGACCTCGACGTGGTCAGCGGCAGCCTGCTGCAGAACGCCATGCCCAACTTCTGGGGCTTCCGCCTCGATCCCAGCGGCCCGCTCTACCCGGTGGCCGGCTACTGTCTCGACAACTACCTCAAGGAAACGGTCACCGGTTCGCGGCCTTTCGGCTCCGTCTACATGGTGGCCAATTTCCAGCCGGGGCTGGGGCAGGGGAAGCGGATTCGGCTCATCGGGCGGCTTCGGCGGGGGCGGCTTTGGGGGGGGGGGGGGGGGCGGGTTTGGGGGGGGGGGGGCGGCGGGGAGGTGGGGGG